>JBAYDV010000075.1:0-9909 GCA_041668045.1 Bacteroidales bacterium
GCCGTAGCTAAAAATACTATGACATGGACTCCAGTTAAATTACCAGAACCTTCTAAATAATTATTAAAAGATTATAAAAATGAAATTTAAAAATATATTTAAATATGGTATTGTAGCTTGTTCTGTATTACTAATATCGGGATTAATGTCTTCATGTGAAGAATCTGTCGATGTTGGAACTTTAGATGAAAGCATCTATGATACGAGCACGCTAACAGCAAGAGTAATTAATACTCAAGATGCTAGAAACTTTAGAACGATAAAAGTATATAATACAGTAGAGGGAACTGCTCAAGTAGGGGTAAATCTAAGTAATAAAGCTCAACGAATTACTGACTACCAGTTCGTAGTCGATACTGCATATGTAACTATGTATAATAATATTAATGGAACCGATTATGAGGCTTATCCTAGTAATTTGGTAACCTTTGATAATGACGGAAAAATTCAGTTAGTTCCAGATGCTCAAATCTCAGATAGTCAGATAATTAACATAGCTAATAATCCAGATGCAGAAATAGGAAAAGAATTTATGCTTCCTATATCACTTAAGACTACTAGTGATGATGTAAATATATCCTCAGACCCTGATTATGTATTCTTCGTGAAATGTCAAGGAGATATTCCAAATCCTACTAAAGATTCAGGAATATGGGTTAACTTTTATTTCGAAGTAAATGATGTTAATATACTTAATGCTACAAGTTGGACATTAAAAGATAGTGGAAAACCATTAGCAGATAATGTTTGTATTTTCGCAGCTAATGTACATTATGACCCAATAAAAGGACCTTATATTTATCTAAATCCTCAAGTAAAACATATACTAGACAATAGAGATGAATATATAAAACCTCTTCAAGACATGGGAATTACTGTAACATTATCTTTATTATCAAATGTAGCCAATCTTAGTGTAGAAGGTGCATATCAATTAGCTATGAACGCTAAAAAATTATGTGACACCTATGGCTTAGATGGTATAGAATTAGATGATGAATATAATGATGAAGGAGGACAACCTGGTTTCGAATCAGGAACAAATTCTGAAGCCTATGTAAATTTCGTATATGAATGTAAACGAATTATGCCAGATAAATTAGTTTGTGTATATAACTGGGGCTTAGCAGGTAATGGGGCATTCTTAAACCCATTTAAAGGTTTAAACCCGGGAGAATTTATTGATTATACATATGAAGGATCATATGGTAGTTTCAATTCGACTATTCAAAACCGTTATCTAGGTATGACTAAAAAACAAGTATCTCCATACTCTAGAAAATTACATAGTGGATTTTCATATACAGAAGCCAATTTCCAAAAAGTCATAGATGAAGGATATGGTAGTCAAATGATATATGATTATAGAGCCGAACAAGGAGCAGATTATGTTCCTGCATTCAATACAATGAGCCAAATTCTATTCGGAGAGGATATTGTTTGGTCAGGAGAAACATATGTAAAAAATTACTAAACAGAAATAGAAATGAAAAAAATATTATCAATATTATCCATATCACTTTTACTATTTTCATGTAGTAATGATAAAGATAATGAAGCAGTAATTCCTAATGCTACAGTTTCTGTTAGTGTAAACAATATCGAATTTCAAAGCGATGGAACACCGATAGATGCTAATACTGTTACAGTAACATCCAGCGATGATTGGACATTAATAGGCAATAGTTCTTGGGTAACAGCTTCAACCACAAGTGGTAAAACAAACGGCGAAATAACATTTACTGTAGAATCAGCAAACACTACTTTAGATGCTAGAACAGCTTTATTTCATGTAGTCAGTGGCAATGAATCTTGTGACATTACATTGAAACAAGGGCCAAAACCAGAAGTACAAATATTAGGTGATTCTGATACCTACGACGTAGTAGCTGATGCTAGTGCAGTAACCATTCAAATTAAAAGCAATGTTGACTTCACATATCAGATCTCTGAAGAGGCTAAAGATTGGATTACATTCTATAATGGTCCAAGCAAATCGCCTGTAACTAAAGGTGTTTCTGAAAAATGGCTAACTTTCGACATAGCTGAAAACACTACATTCGCTGAACGTCAAGGTACTATAACATTAAAAATTAATGAAGAAGAAGATAAAGTATTTACCATAGGACAAGCTATGAATTATGGAATAGTACTTGATCAAAATGAATTTGAAATCGATCCTGCAGGAGGAAATGTCAACTTATCATTTAAGGCTAATGTACCAGTAACTATAGATGGAATAGACAAATATGCTTGGTTAACACCAGATGCAGATCTATCCAAAACTACAGGAGAAGATTATGATACATATTCAATAAGTTTCACACTTTCTTCATCTACAGCTCTAAGATTAGGAGAACTAACTGTCAAATCCACAGATGACACTCATACAACGACACCTAAATCAGTATTAATTCATCAGGCAGCTACAAATCCTGTATATATGAATATAACTGATGGAGGATTTTCAAATGCACTAGTATCTCAAAATTATGCGATACTAATAGATGGTACACAATACGAACTTACTGAAGACGCCATTAATGCTACATCATTAAACTTCGATGGATATGGAGTAGGATCATTCGAAGGAATAGATATATTTACAAACCTTGATTCTCTAAGTTGTTCACCAGCAAGATCATCATCAATCGATTTATCTGCTCTATCTAATTTAACATATGCTAATCTAGATGGAAGTAATTGGGAAACCATAACACTAGGAGACATACCTGTAAAATCATTATCATTCTCAGAATTTTCAGGACTACATGACAATGGAAATATGTGGTGGGGATTTTCAGAGACTGTTACAATAACAGGCTCACAACTAGAAAACGTAACTGCACCATATGCATTTAATATCGATACAATAGATTTATCAGGCTGTCCTTCACTTAAAACAGTAGATGTAGCTAATGGAAAATATCCTGCATATTATGCACCTAGCTATGCTCCAGTGAAGAATTTAATCTTACCATTATCTATAAAAGAAACAGTAAATGTTCAAACTATAGATGGATACACTAATGTAACATACAAATAAACATTGTACTCGCGATAATTTAATTGATTTTCTGCCACGAATTTTGTAAATTCCTGGCAGATTTTTTTAACACTCATACGAATGAATAAATATTATAAGGCAATAAATTTATCAGCTACCATAATACTAGCGTTAATATCACTTTCACCGATATTAACATCTTGTAGAGAATCTCGTTTCGAGATTCCTTTGGATGACAACATAGCCGGCTACGTATCAACATTAGTAGGAAGTCAATCAGACTCCAACCTTTCTACAGGCAATACTTATCCTGCTACAGCAGTGCCATGGGGCATGAACTTCTGGACACCACAAACAGGAAAAATGGGAGACGGCTGGGCATACACCTATGATGCAAAAACTATATGTGGCTTTAAGCAAACACATCAACCTTCTCCATGGATTAATGACTATGGTCAATTCTCATTAATGCCTGTTTCAGATATAAATAACATAAGTGAAAAAGATAGAAGAAGCATCTTCTCTCACAAAACGGAAATAGCTAAACCATACTATTACAAAGTCTATCTAGGAGACCCGAATGTGACAGCAGAAATGACCACAACATCACGTGCCGCCATATTAAGATTCACATTCACTAAAGGAGAAAAAGGTATAGTCCTTGATGCTTTCGATCATGGATCATACATAAGCCAGCTAAACGACAGTACTTTAGCAGGATACTCAACTAAAAATTCAGGTGGAGTACCAGAAAATTTCAAAAACTACTTCGTAGTAAAATTCAGTAAACCTATAAGCTCTTTAAAACTATATGATGGAACTAAAGAGATAACGAAAGCATCCAGATTAAAAAAAGAAGTTAATCACGAGATCGCTATAACTTCATTCAAACTGAACAAGAAAGAAGCCATAAATGTATATGTAGCATCCTCATTCATATCAGAAGAACAAGCATTACAAAACTTAAAAGAAGTAGAAGGCAAAACGTTTGAACAAGTCAAAAAGGAAAGCCAGAATCTATGGAACAAAGAACTTGGTAAAATAAAGGTTACAGGAAAAAGTGAAGACCAATACCGTACATTCTACTCATGCTTATACAGATCACTACTATTCCCTCGTTCCTTCTATGAAATAAATAAAGAAGGAAAAATCGTACACTACAGTCCATTCAATGGAGAAATAAGAGAAGGATACATGTTTACAGACTCAGGTTACTGGGACACATTCAGATCACTAAACCCCCTACTAAATTTAGTATATCCATCAGAAAGCGACAAAATGCAAGAAGGACTCCTAAACGCATATAAAGAAAGTGGATATTTCCCAGAATGGGCTAGCCCAGGCCATCGTGACTGTATGGTAGGCAATAATTCCGCCAGTATAGTAGCAGACGCATGCATAAAAGGCATAAGCGATAAAGAAGCATCAAAAATGTTCGCAGGACTCATAAAAGATGCTAACACAGTAAATCCAAAGGTATCATCAACAGGAAGACTAGGGTGGCAATACTATAATAAATTAGGATATGTACCATGTGATGTAGGTATCAACGAAAGTGCTGCACGTACACTTGAATATGCCTATAATGATTGGTGTATATATCTAATGGGTAAAAAACTAGGAATCTCTAGCGACACTATAGACATATATAAACAACGTTCACAGAACTATAAAAATCTTTTCGACCCTAATTATAATTTAATGCGAGGACGAAAAGCAGATGGAAGTTTCCCAGAAGAATTTTCACCATACAAATGGGGAGGAGATTTTACAGAAGGAAATTCACTACAATACACATGGAGCGTTTTTCATGATATACCAGGTCTGATACAACTAATGGGAGGAAAAGAAAACTTCATATCGAAATTAGATTCTGTATTTATCATGCCACCAATCTATGACGATAGTTATTATGGATTCCGCATCCATGAAATATCAGAAATGGTAATAGCAGACATGGGAAACTATGCACATGGAAACCAGCCAGCCCAACACATGACATACCTCTATGATTATGTAAATCAACCATATAAAACACAATACTGGGTACGTGAAGTCATGAATCGTTTATACACAGCCGCTCCAGATGGCTATTGTGGTGACGAAGATAACGGACAGACCTCATCATGGTACGTATTTTCAGCCATGGGTTTCTATCCAGTCAACCCTGTATCTGGGCAATATGCTCTTGGGGCACCACTTTTCGACCACGTTCAGATATCATTAGAAAATGGGAAAAAAGTAAATATAAACTCATATCAATCAGGTAAAGATGATAGATATATCAAATCTAAGAAGTTAAACAACTCATTATATGAAGACAATTTCATAACATATAAAGATTTAAAAGCAGGTTTAACATTAGATTTAGAAATGAATAACACACCTACTAAATAAAAAAATACATTATGAAATATAAGGCAATGTCTATATTCGCTCTTATTCTCATTTTATCACTAGCTACGTCTTCATGCATAGAAGAAAAAAATAGTGAAAACCTAGCTAAAATAGTAAATCCCTTTATCGGTACAGACGGACCGGGCAATACATATCCCGGAGCACAAGTACCTTTCGGTATGGTACAGCTATCACCAGACAACGAAGCTGGTGGCTGGGATCGTATATCTGGCTATTTCTATCCAGACTCCATAATTAACACCTTCAGCATGACACACCTAGGAGGAACAGGAGCTGGAGACTTATACGACATAGCCCTTATGCCTTATATCTCAGGGAAAAAACTACGCGAAGTAGAAAAATCCCTAGCTGGCCAAGCTCTGATAAAAGCTGAAAAATATTCGACCTTTTCACATCAAAGAGAACAAGCGCATGCAGGATATTATCAAGTTTTTCTTGATACCTATGGAATAAATGTAGAACTAACAGCTAGCACACGTTGTGGAATGATGAACATCACATATCCAGCATCAGATTCATCAGCACTAATACTAGACCTTAAACGCAGTATTAACTGGGATAAGACTGTTGAGGCTGATATGAAAATAATAGACGATCATACAGTTCTAGGACATAGATTCTCCACAGGATGGGCTAAAGACCAAAAATTATATTTCGCCCTTAAATTCTCCAAAGCCTTCTATACAGATAGCCTGTCACCGGAGTCTAAACAGATAGGACACTTCTTCTTTAAAACCAAAGAAGGAGAGCAAATTCAAATAAAATGTGGATTATCTATGGTCAGCAGTCAAGGAGCACTAAAAAATCTCCAAGAAGAAATACCAGACTACGATTTCAACAAAATCAAAACAGAGGCAGAAAATCAATGGAACAAAGAACTATCCAAGATAGAGATTACCACTAATAATCAAACAAACGATAGTACAGATAAAGCGCTGTTTTACACATGTTTATACCAAAGCATGTGTGCTCCGACCATATATATGGATAGAGACAGTACATATCGTGGACCAGATGGACAGATACATAAAGCCAATAATTTCGCCAACTATACCCGTTTTTCATTATGGGACACTTACCGAGCAGCACATCCACTCTATACTATTCTATCTCCCGATAGAGTAAGTGATATGGTAAACTCTTTCCTGGCATTTTATGACGAAAGCGGTGCGCTACCAGTTTGGAATTTTCAAGGTCAAGAAACCGACATGATGATAGCTCATCATTCGATTTCGGTTATTGCCGAAGCATGTTTGAAAAACATACCCGGGATAAACTACTCCCATGCCCTCGAAGCCAGCATTGCCACGGTAAATAGAAATCAATATAGAGGAATTGGATTCTATAAGCAATACCACTACATTCCCGCCGACCTTGAAACAGAAAGTCTAAGTAAGACCATAGAATATTCCTATGACGATTACTGCATTTCGCAGATAGCCTCAAAATTAGCAACACAGGTCGATGATAGTGATACAGCAAGTATTAATATGTATAATGATATAGCAGAACACTATCTGAATAGAAGCCACTACTATAGAAATTTATACAATCAAGGCTGGCTAGCACCACGTCTGAGCAATGGTTTATTTAAAGAAAATTTCAACCCGGATGCATATACGAAAGACATTACAGAAAGTAACGCGTGGCAATATTTTTTCGCAGCTCAGCATGACATCCCAGGCTTAATCGACCTTATCGGTGGTAAGCAAGCTTTTACCAAACGTTTAGATGCTATGTTCACCTATAAACCTAAAGATACGAAGCTACCTATCTTTTCAACAGGTATGATAGGGCAATATGTACATGGCAATGAACCAGACCATCATGTAGCATATTTATACAACTATGTAGGAGAGCCAGACAAAACGCAGAAATATATACATGAAATCGTCGATAAAATGTACAAAGATGAACCCAACGGACATTGCGGTAACGAAGACTGTGGACAAATGTCTTCATGGTATGTTCTCTCGACACTCGGCTTCTATCCAGTCAATCCCGTATCATGTAGATATGATTTAGGTACTCCTAATTTCGAAAAAGCCACTATCAATCTTCCTTCAGGAAAGAAATTTATCATCAAAACGAAGAATTTCTCAAAAGATAACCCTTATGTAGAAAAAGTATTGCTAAATGGCACAGAACTAAAAACCCCTTATATTACCCATAATCAAATCGTCAGGGGAGGAGAGTTGAAATTCGTAATGAAAAAAATGACAAATTGACTGAAAAAATAATGTAAAGTGTTGATAATCAGACATTTTGGCAGTTTTAAAAGACAAAATGACTAATTCTCCACTATGGAACATAACTTGTTACTTTATTAAATGAATTTCGGAAGTAAAAAATAGAAAAATAAAAACTATTCGAAATATAACATGTTTAACAATTTAAATGGAGGATTTAATTATGTTACCAGTATCAAGAAATTATCAACCGTTATTTCACAACTTTTTCGATGATTTATTCGATTTAGGATCTGAAGATAGTATTTTGAAAGAATATAGAGGAGTATCTTCTCCCGCTATGAACATCATAGAAAATGAAGATGAATATCGTGTAGAATTCGCTGCACCAGGCGTATCTAAAGATCATTTCACAGTCAGAGTCGACAATGAAAAAAACTTGGTCGTAACCATGGAAAACCAAGAAGAATCAAATTCTGAAGACAAGAAAGCTTCTAAAGCAGAAAGAAAATGCAAAAAAGGTGAAAAATACCTGCACAGGGAATTTTCTTACCAGAAATACGAACAAACATTAGCATTGCCTGACAAAGTAAAAGTTAATGAAATAAAAGCATCAATGCTTGATGGAGTTTTAACAGTAATAGTTCCTAAAAACAAAGAAGAACTAAAAGCCATACAAATCGATATCCAATAAAGGATATATGATTCTCACTAAGCTGGGTCTCTTTCTAGAGGCTCAGCTTTTTTTATGGCAATATAGAGCTGCTACCTGCATCTTTCGTAGCTTCTTTAGCCTCTGCAGCTTTTCTAGCTTCGAACTCTATTCTATTCTGCAAGCTAAACTCACAGCCACAATATTTCTGATTATAAAACTGACGTGCTAACACATTTCTTCTCTCGAAAAGGCCACCCTTTCGCCAATTCCTATCCCAGAATTTAACGGAAGGATACATAGCTTCTGCAGCATGACCAGCAGCAGAAACTTGTTTAAGATCTTTCCAACGTGAAGTAGCTAGGGTAGTAGTAAATAGTTCAAAACCATGCTCAGAAGCATATCTTGCACTCTCTATCATTCGAATATCGAAACACTTCTGACAGCGCTTACCTCTCTCTGGCTCATCGCGAAACTCCCAAACACCATCTCTCCACTTTTTATAGTCATACTCACCATCGACGAACTCGACACCAAGTTGTTCGCAATATCTAATATTCTCATCTCTTCTTTTAATATACTCAGAGCGAGGAAATATATTAGGGTCAAAAAAATAAACAGTAGTGTCATAATCATTTTGTACTAACCATTCTAGTATAGCAGAACTACATGGAGCACAACAGCTATGAAGTAATATCTTTTTCATGTCACAAAGATAAAAAAACTATAAATAGTTATGTATTTAAAAAATTATATATATATTCGTTCCATTAAAGAATTAGTATAAAAGCATATTTTTTATTATATTGTAAGTAAACTTCTTATGTTTTTACGAATTTGTTACAAATTCTTATTATAGAATATATTTATTTGGAGGTTGACTATGAATATCACCGAGGCTAAAAATAAGATTCAAGAAACTATTAATAAGACAGAAGCTATTTTAAACACAGAAAAAGAAAATAAAATAATTATTCCCTCTATATCTAAAGTTAATAATAGTAATCTTAAAATAGGAATCGTCATGAGTGGTGGAGGAGCGCTAGGGTTTGCCCATATCGGAGTTTTAAAAGCATTAAAAGATATTGGCATAACTCCGACTTTTTTCGCAGGTTCAAGTATGGGAGCCTTAGTAGGAGTTTTCGCTGCAGCAGGTATGGAACCTGAAGATATGACAAAAATGGTTTTTAGTGAAAGAATATATAAACCTATTACATTAATAACTATTCCATCTTTCGGAAAAGAACCTTTTGGTTTTTCTTCTCATAAAAGAGTTAAAGAAATACTAGATAAATACATACCCTATGATAATTTTGAAAGCCTTCCATATTATTTAAGTGTGTGTGCTACTAATCTTAATAAGCCTCAAGCAGAATTGATATCATCGGGTGATAACCTTAAACAATTCGTATTAGCTTCCATGTCCATCGCTTATATATTTAAACCTATTAAAATTAATGGTATTACTTATATAGATGGAGATAATTCTAACCACGTTCCAGCGCAAGATATCAGAAAGCAAGTAGATATATTAATAGGAGTAGATGTAATGCCTATTTATGAAAAAGAATCTTTTGATTCAGTAATGGATATAAATACCAGACTATATTATTTAGATGCAGATAGACTAGGAAAAGCAGGAA
>JBAYDV010000076.1:0-9751 GCA_041668045.1 Bacteroidales bacterium
ATATCAAACAAAATAACCCAATAAAAATAAGTATAAAAAATACGAATGGATTCAGTTTCCCAAAATTAGCTTTATTAAGTCTAACTCTTTCGATTTTTTTTAATGTTAATTTAGAAAGATTAGTGTCATGTTTTACTTTATATAAAATAAATATAATTGGAGCTAGAAAAAGAAGCAGATAGGCTACCACTTTAGTTGTAATCTGTCCTGCTATAGATTCTATTGTATAGATGTTAGTAAGAATTGGTAATTGAGCTATAGCACCTAAAATAGATCCACAGATTAACATTAACAAAACAAGCATCCAGGATTGACCTAAGCTTGGTAAATAATACGAGAATTTTTTATACATGATATTTTTTTTATTGAAAAGTCAAAAATAACTAAATTTTATAACTTATCTTTGCTTAAGATTAAAAAAAAGGTATTTTTGTTAAAATAGTTTTACTTATATGAATGAAAATAAAAAAGGAGAAAAGAAAATACATAAAGGAGTTTCAGATAAATTTCTATGCATAATCGCTTCGATAATATTTTTTGTTATAATCGTTTTCTTAGATAGTAATAATATTATTAGATGGTCTTCTGAAATTATGCATGTTCATAATCAAGAAAAAACTATACAAGAATATAAAAGAAAAATAAAAGAAACTGATGCGAAATTAGAAAGTTTAACTAACAATAAAGATTCTTTAGAAAAATTCGCTCGCGAAAAATATTTTTATCATAAAAAGAATGAAGAAATATTTATAGTAGAATAAAAAAAGTCTCATCGTTAAATGATGAGACTTTTTTTATTCTATAGTTAGAACTATTTCTATCTTCCTGTATAATTTTGAGGAGTTATAACACGCATTTCATTCTTAACCTTAGCTGGTAAATCCAGAGAATCAATGAACTCTCTAATAGTATCCTTAGAAATGGCATTTCCTGTGCGAGTAAGAGCCTTTAATGTTTCATATGGGTTAGGATAACCTTCACGACGTAGAATGGTTTGTAGAGGCTCTGCTACGACTGCCCAATTATCTTCAAGATCTTTATTGATTTTCTCATCATTAAGAATTAATTTTCCTAGACCTTTTTGTAAAGAAGCTAGTGCTATAAGAGAATGTCCGATTGGAACGCCTACATTTCTTAGAACTGTAGAATCTGTTAAATCTCTTTGCATTCTAGAAATAGGAAGTTTAGCTCCTAAAAAC
Organism: Bacteroidales bacterium; assembly: GCA_041668045.1. Classification (GTDB taxonomy): domain Bacteria; phylum Bacteroidota; class Bacteroidia; order Bacteroidales; family UBA932; genus JBAYDV01. The sequence goes on from JBAYDV010000076.1 coordinate 1,200, forward strand.
ATACATAAAGCATTAGCTAAACCAAGATTACCCTCAGCATTTTCAAAATCTATAGGATTAACTTTATGAGGCATAGCAGATGATCCGACTTCTCCACTAACTATTTTTTGTTTAAAATAATTCATGGAAATGTACATCCATACATCTCTACTTAAATCTATTAGGATAGTATTAATTCTCTTTATACAATCGAACAAAGCAGCTATGTTATCATAATGCTCTATCTGAGTAGTTGGATATGAACGACTTAATCCAAGGGTGTCTTCTACAAAACTTGTAGCGAAAGCATTCCAATCTACAGAAGGGTAAGCTACATAATGTGCATTTAGATTTCCTGTAGCACCTCCAAATTTAGCAGAATAAGGGATAGCATTAAGAGTTTTAATTTGAACTCTTAGACGAACTACGAATACTTCCAATTCTTTTCCTAAACGAGTAGGAGAGGCAGGCTGGCCATGAGTATGAGCCAACATAGGAACATCCTTCCACTTATTAGCTAATTCAGATAATGTATTTAAAACTTCATATAATTTAGGAGTATAAATATCCTGAATACCCTCCATTAAAGAAAGAGGAATAGCTGTATTATTTATATCTTGAGAAGTAAGGCCAAAATGTATAAATTCTTTAAAATTATGAGGAATTTCTAAAGTCTCAAATTTTTCTTTAATGAAATATTCGACAGCCTTAACATCATGATTAGTAGTCTTTTCTATCTCTTTAATCCTTTCCGCATCCTCTACAGTAAAGTCACGGTAAATATCTCTCAGTGTTTCATATTTACTTTTATCGAAATTTGAAAGCTGAGGAAGAGGAATCTCACATAAAGCTATGAAATACTCAATTTCAACTCTTACTCGATAATTAATAAGAGCAAATTCAGAATAGTAAGAAGAAAGTTCTTTAACTTTACTATAGTATCGACCATCAAGAGGCGTAATAGATGTAAGCATTATTTTTTAATTTTTATTTTGACAAAGATAAATTATTTTAGCTGCTTCTGCAACATCATGTACTCTTAAAATATCAGCACCCTTTTCAATAGCCTTCATATGAAGTTTAGAAGTAGCAGGCAATGCCTCTTCCGGAGTTATACCTAATTTTTTATAAATAAAACTCTTTCTAGATATTCCAATAAGTATTTTATGTCCTAAAGATTGGAAATCCTCAAGATGTTCGAGTAATTCATAATTTTGCTCAATATTCTTAGAAAAACCAAAGCCAGGATCCACTATCCAATCTTTCAAACCTGCATCATTTGCTTTTACAGCGAACTCTTCAAAATATTTAATAATATCTTTTGTCACATTCTCATACTGGCAAAACTGCTGCATATTAGCAGGAACGCCTCTCTTATGCATTGCCACATAATCAAGTCCTAATTTCCCAACCAATGGAAGCATAGCATCATCCTCTTCCCCTGCGGATATATCATTAACCATAAAATGACCAATCTTGTCATATGTTTTTATGGCAATGGAAGAGCGGAATGTGTCAACAGATAGGGGAACATCGGAGAAATGCGACTTATATACCTCAAGAGCCATAGATATTCTATTCCATTCTTCTGCTTCTGACACATACTTGGAACCAGGTCTTGTAGAGCAGGCTCCGATGTCAATTATATCTGCACCTTCAGAAATTAATTTTTTAGTTCTATTATATATAGCATCAGGGTTAAAAGCTCGGGACACACTAAAATAGGAATCGTCAGTAATATTAACGATTCCCATTATCTGTACTTTTTTCTTGTTCATTTTTATTTTGTATTTTTGTTTTTCATAATAATGAAAGAACAAAGTTAATAAAAGAAAATAAGAATGTTAATAGTTTTGGAAGGTTTAGATGGTGCTGGCAAATCCACCCAGGTGAGAAAACTGAGAGAATATCTTAATGCAGAAAAAGGACAGCATCATTATATTCATTTTCCTAGATATAATGCACCCGTGACAGGAGAACTGATATCCAAATTTCTTCGTGGTGATTTTGGTAATATAGACCATGTTCATCCTATGTTAGTAGCACATCTGTATGCAGATGATAGACATGCAGCCTCTTATGAATTCAAACCATGGTTAGAAAAGAAAGAAACAGTATTATTTGATAGATACGTATACTCAAATATAGCTTTTCAATGTGCTAAGTTAAAAGATGAAAAAGCATCAGAAGACTTAAAACAGTGGATACTGAATATGGAATATGGGACATTCTTACTCCCTAAACCTGATGTCAATATATTTTTAGATGTACCTATTGATTTTATAGATAGTAATCTAAATAGCAATAGAGAGGGCGATGGTGAAAGAGATTATCTAAATGGAAAACAAGATATTCATGAGGCCGATATTACTTTCCAAAAGAGAGTAAGGTCTATTTATTTAGATTTATGTAATAATGATCCTTCTTTTATACGAATTGATTGTTCAGATAAATACGGAAAAATACTTTCTCCAGATCTTATCTTTGAAAAAATAAAATTATGCGTTCATTAAGAATTATATGTAGAATAATATTTGGTATTGTTTTCATAGTGTCAGGAACTTTTAAAATAATAGATCCTGTAGGTACTGGATTAATTATTACCGAATATTTGCATTCTATGCATTTAGCTTTTTTAATAGGAATATCCATTCCTATTGGTATAGCACTTTCTACACTTGAGCTAATATTGGGCTTCTGTATATTAATAGGATTAAAGATGAGAGTAATCTCTTCTGTGGCTTTTTATTTAAGTATATTTTTCTTTTTTCTAACACTATATTTAGCCTTATTTAATCCAATATCCGACTGTGGATGTTTTGGAGAAGCTATTCATTTAACTAATTGGCAGACTTTCTTTAAAGATGTCATTCTGTTATTATGTATTATTCCTATATATCTTACAAGAAAAAAATTCATACCTAATACGTCTATTTTCGTAGAATGGGGCGTCATAGTGATTATATGTATATTCACGTCAGTAGTATCTTTAAATGCCCTTATTAGACAGCCATTATTAGAATTTGGTAGTTATAAGCCTGGTTCAGATATAGCTTTTGAATTAGATGAAGCTAACCAAAATGTAGAATATAAAACTACACTTATTTATATGAAAGATGGAAAAAAGAAATCTTTCACTATGACTAATTTGCCTGATTCTACATGGACTTTTGTAAATAGTAAATCCGAATTAATAGGTAAAAATGGTCGTAAGATATTTGATTTTTCTTTGAAGAATTCTAAAGGAGATTATATAACAAATTCTATTCTTTCATCAGACAAACCTATATTTATAGAAGTTATATCTAAGATAGATAAAGTAAATAATAAAAAGTTCGAAGAAGAAAATATTGATTTATCAAAAAGTATTGCCTTAAATGGTGGCGATTTTTATTATATGTCCTGCGAAAATCCCGAAAAGGTAGATACGATATTGCCACGAGGCTCTAAAGTGCTTTATACTGATTATAAAACACTAATAGCATTACATCGTTCGAATGGTGGTGTGGTATATATGAATGATGCCACGATAGTGAAAAAGTGGGCAAAAGGGCGTTTATTGCCCCGTAATATAAAGAAAATATTATCTGATGACTACGAGGTAACTATTGCGAAATTAAACATCAAACATCAACTGATCGTAGAACTCTTTTTCGTACTTATTTTTCTTATTATAGGCCTTGAGAAAATATTCTCTAAAAAGTATATAAAAGAAAAGAAATAAGAATAGCATTTATCTATAAGAATAAACTTCCTATCTGAAAGAGTGCGAATGCTGCAAACCAAGCTACTGCAGTATTATAAACGAAAGTGAATAATGCCCAGCCTTGACCTGCTTCTCTACCAATAGCTGTTATACTTGCTAAACATGGGCTGTATAATAGTATAAACATTAGGAATGATAAGGCTACTAATGGAGAAAATACATTTTGTCCCTTTTTAGGACCTGAAGTGTATTTAGATTCTACTAATGCGTCTTGTAAGGAATTATGTTCAGATACTTTATTCGTTACATTTTCTTCTACATTATATAAAACCCCCATAGTACTAATCACTACTTCTTTGGCTGAAAAACCTGTTAAAATAGCTACACTCATCTTCCAATCAAAACCTAGTGGCTCCATTATAGGTTCTATAGTTTTTCCAATATTTCCTATATATGAATGTTCTTGTTGGTATGCACTTGAGTTTATAACACTTTCAGATAAGTTAGTTTCTTGTCTGACTTTATTGACATCTGTTCTTGGAAAATATCCTAAAAACCAAATTATAGCTGAAGCAGCCAATATTACTGTAGCCATTTTTTTAAGATATTGTTTTGCTTTGGTCCACATGTGAATAATTGTATTTCTTAATGTGGCATTTCTATATGGAGGCAGCTCTATTACGAAATCTTCAAATGATTTTTTAAATAGAGAGTGTCTAAGCAGCAGGGTAGAAAAAATGGCTATTATTATCCCTGTAAAGTATATACCAAGTAGGATTAATCCTTGATTTTTATGAAAAAATGTTCCAATGATTAATATATAGACGGGAAGTTTAGCAGAACAGGACATAAATGGGATAGCTAACATAGTTAATATTCTATCCTTTTTATTCTCTAAAGTACGCGTCGCCATAATCGCAGGTACGCTACACCCAAATCCTGATAATAATGGTATAAAAGAACGACCATGCAAACCTATTTTATGCATTAATTTATCCATCATAAAAGATGCCCGGGCCATATAACCTGTATCTTCCATAATAGATATAAACAAGAATAATATTAAAATATTAGGAAGAAAGACTATAACTCCACCCACACCAGATATTATACCATCTATTAAAAAGTCTTTGAAAATGGAGGCGTGCATAACATTTGATAACCATCCTGTCAATGCATCGATTCCAGCTTGAATCCAATCTTTAGGATACTCACCTAACATAAATGTACATTCGAACATTAGCCAAAGAAAAATAATCAGAATAGGTAATCCTAACCATTTATTAGTCAGAATAGCATCAATTTTTTCCGAAGTATTCTTTTTCTTATCTTTATTAGAAGTAAAATTACCTTTTAAAGCTCCTCGTATGAAACTATATTTAGCATTTGTAATAACAGTTTCGGTATCTTCTCTATTTTCTCTCTCTATTCTTTCTCTCTGTCTTTTAGCTACTTTTAGTATATCTTTATAATTTTTTAAATCATCTAAAGTAGATGTTATCGTAGTATCATTCTCTATTAGTTTAATAGCTAAATACCTGCTTGAATACTGATCACGTACTGTAATATTTTTGTTTAATTCCTTTTTTATTAATTCTATAGCATCTTCAATAGTATTACCATAATTGATATGAATATGCTTGGTTATCTTATTCTTATCTTCATATACATTAATAATAGTATCTAGAACATCATTTATACCTTTCCCCTTAGAAGCTATAGTAGGGACGAAAGGAAAACCTAGCATTAAGCCTAAATTTTTATAGTCAAGAGAAGATCCACTAGTTTCCAGTTCATCATACATATTTAGAGCTGCCACCATACGGAAATTCATATCTATTAACTGAGTAGTAAGAAATAAATTTCTGCTTAGATTAGAAGCATCTATTACATTTAAAATAATATCTGGTTTATCATGTAGAATGTGATTTCTAACATATAATTCTTCAGGGGTATATTCAGTAATAGAATATGTACCAGGAAGGTCAGTTATTATTATAGTATAATCTTTATATTTAATTTTAGAAGCTGTAGCTCCTACAGTTACTCCAGAATAGTTACCTACTTTTTCACGGCTTTTAGTAGAATAATTAAAAAATGAAGTTTTTCCACTATTAGGGTTTCCTACCAAGGCTACATGAATAGTCTTTAATTCAGTCTCAGCGATCTTTCTCGCTTCTTCTGATATAGTACCATTGAATATATGTTTTTCTTTCTGAAAAGAAGAAACATCGACGACTTCTATGTTTCTAGCTTCGCTTCGCCTAAGCGAGATATAGCTATTTAATATTTTATATTCTATTGGGTCGTCAAGGGGTGCATTTTTAACTACTGTTACTATGCTACCTTTAATAAAACCAAGCTCCATAACTCGGTGTCTAAATCCACCATAGCCATGAACCTTGGTTATTATACATTTTTCCCCGGTGGGGATATCATTAAGAGTCTTTTTTTCTTGCAGCATGTGTATTACCTTCTACTTTTTGAAGTACAATTGCAAAAGTAGATACATTTATTTATTTACACAATAGCTAAAAGTAGGTAATTTTGATATTAAAAATCTTATAATGTTCTTTTAATTTTAACTATGTTATAAGCCTCTACTATATCATTTACTTTTATATCATTAAAGTTGGCAATATTAAGTCCACAATCCTGTCCTGTTATAACCTCTTTAACATCATCTTTAAAACGTTTTAAAGATCCTAATTCACCAGTGTAAACTACTATACCATCTCGTATGACTCTCACCTTAGAGGTTCGAGTTAATTTTCCACTTGTTACGATACATCCAGCTATTGTTCCAACTTTAGTTATTTTGAATATTTCTTTAACTTCGGCATTTGCTGTAACCTCTTCTTTCTCTTCAGGAGCAAGCATACCTTCTATACCACTCTTAACCTCGTTGATAGCATCATATATTACTGAATATAGACGAATATCTATCTCTTCTTTCTCAGCCATTCTACGGGCATTTTGATCAGGTCGAACTTGGAAACCAATGATAATAGCGTTAGATGCTGTAGCTAGAAGTACATCTGATTCAGAAATAGCTCCTACTGCTTTATGTATAACATTAACATGAATTTCTTCATTTGATAATTTTATAAGAGAATCTGACAACGCTTCTATTGAACCATCGACATCACCTTTTACGATAATATTTAATTCTTGGAAGTTACCTATAGCTATACGTCTTCCTATCTCCTCAAGTGTAATATGTTTTTGTGTACGTAATCCTTGGATACGTAATAATTGTTCTCTTTTTGCTGCTATATCCTTAACTTCTTTTTCATCGTTAAGTACATTAAATGTTTCACCAGCTGTAGGAGCACCATTAAGACCTAAAACAGTAACAGGAGTAGAAGGACCAGCTTCTTTAACTTTTTGACCACGTTCATTAAACATAGCCTTTACTCTACCATAATTACTACCACTAAGTAACATATCTCCAACTCTAAGAGTACCATTCTGTACAAGTATAGTAGCTGTATAACCTCGTCCTTTATCAAGAGCTGATTCTATTACACTTCCTTTCGCTAATCTTTTAGGATTCGCTTTTAAATCCAAGAATTCAGCTTCAAGAAGTACTTTATCTAATAGTTCAGAGATGTTAATACCTTTTTTAGCAGATATTTCCTGACATTGATATTTACCTCCCCATTCTTCGACTAAAATATCCATTTTAGAAAGGAATTCTTTAATTATCTCAGGATTAGCACCCGGTTTATCTATTTTATTAATAGCGAATACCATAGGGACACCAGCAGCTCTTGCATGGTTAATAGCCTCTACAGTTTGGGGCATTAATTTAGCAGTATCATCAGCAGCTATAATAATAATAGCTAAATCGGTGATTTTGGCTCCTCTAGCACGCATTGCCGTAAATGCCTCATGACCAGGAGTATCTAAGAAGGTAATCTTCTGTCCACTAGCTAGTTTTACATTATATGCTCCAATATGCTGGGTAATACCACCTGCTTCACCAGCTATGACATTAGTTTTTCTAATATGGTCAAGTAGAGATGTTTTACCATGATCGACATGTCCCATTACAGTGACAATAGGAGGTCTTGAAATTAAATCTTTTGAATCATCTTTTTCATCATCAATGATTTCTTCTTCTTCGACACCAACGAACTCAACCTTATATCCAAATTCTTCAGCTACGATAACTAATGCTTCAGCATCAAGTCTTTGGTTAATAGAAACCATAAGACCAAGATTCATACAAGCCTCTATAACCTTAGTTACAGGAGTATTGTCCATTAGAATAGCCAATTCATTAACTGTAACGAATTCAGTCACCTTAAGAACATTGCTAGTCTGTTGCTCTATTTCATGCTCTTTATTTATCTTCTGAGTATATTGATCTCTTTTTTCTCTTCTATGCTTAGAACCTTTAGTTTTTCCTTTACCCTCGGTCATTCTAGCATAAGTCTCTTTAATCTGTTTCTGGATTTGATCCTCATCAATAACTGCCTTAAATGGTTGTTTTGTAAACTTACCTTTATGACGTGAATTTTGATGTCTATTATTCGTGTTATTGTTGTTATTAGGTCTTCTGGACGAATTGTTATTATTATTCTGCCCATTATGTCCATTATTAGGACGTCCACCACTATTTTTATTGGCACCAGATTTATTAGCTGAATTCTTCTTGAAATCCTTGCTATTTATATCAACTTTTTCTTTTTGACCTTTATGAATTCTTTCACGTTTACCTTTATTCTTTTGAGATGGTTTTTTAGCGAATTGAGAAAGATCTATAGTACCAAGAGTTTTAGGCCCAGCAAGTTTTTCAACTTTAGTATCGATATGTTCGATTACTGGTCTCTCTTCTTTTTTTTCTTTTTTAACTTCTTCC
>JBAYDV010000077.1:0-9452 GCA_041668045.1 Bacteroidales bacterium
AATATAATATATCTGAAGTATCAGTAAGAAAAGATTTAAGCATATTAGAAGACCAAAAGTTACTTATAAGAGTAAAAGGTGGTGCTATTCTAGCTAATCAAAATAATTTTGTCGATGTACCTATTATTAATAAGCAGCAGATTCATATTAATGAAAAGAAAGTAATAGGAATAAAAGCTGCATCTTTGATTAAAGAAAATGACACTATTATAATAGATTCAGGAACTACGACTCTCGAAGTCGCTAAAAACCTCAAATCTTTTAATAATTTAACTATTATTACAAATGGAATAAATACAGCTTCTTGCCTGGCTGAGTATGATAGATTCTCTGTAATAATATTAGGAGGCTATCTAAGACATGAATCATTATCAACTATAGGAATGCAGGCGGAATCTACCATGAAAGCGCATTTATGTGATAAACTTTTTTTAGGTGTAGATAGTTGTAATTTTCAGAGAGGATTATCAACTCCTAATTCTGAAGAAGCCCGTCTTAATCAGATAATGATCGAAGCTGCAGATGAAGTTATAGCAGTACTTGATTCAAGTAAATTTGAAAAAAAGAGTTTTTCTTTAATAGCTCCTCTGACTTCTATTGATACTATCGTCACTGATAGTGGAATAAAAAAAGAAACTAAAGACTATATAGAAAAACTTGGAATAACATTATATATAGTAGATACTAATTAAAAATTAACTCAATGAAAAAGAACAATTGGCTCATATACGCCTTAATAACCATGGTAACATGGGGAGTATGGGGAGCTTTATCAGAAATTCCAGCTAAAGAAGGTTTTCCTTCTACTTTAACTTACGTCGTATGGTCAATAACTATGATTATTTGTGCTTTAATAGCATTAAAAAATATTCATTTTAAATTAGACACCAGAAAAAAATCTATTATGTTAGGCATGACGACAGGCCTACTTGGAGCTGGTGGTCAATTGCTTCTTTTTCAAGCTTTGCTAGACGGACCTGCATATATAATTTTTCCTATTACTTCTCTATCTCCTATAGTTACAGTAGTTTTATCTATGTTATTTTTAAAGGAAAAAGCTAAACCATTAAGTATAATAGGAATTATTTTAGCCTTAGTCGCTATTTTCTGTATATCTTATAGTAATGCTACAGGTGGCGCAGGTAATGGTTTTTTATGGCTCATCTTCGCTATAATTATTTTCATAGCATGGGGAGTACAAGGCTTTATAATGAAAGTAGCTAACAATAACTCTCCTGACGCTGAAAGTATTTTCGTTTATATGGCTATTTCAGCCGTTTTATTGGTTCCTGTAGCTCTATTCATGACAGACTTTAGTTTAGATATCAATTTAGGCTTTAAAGGTCCATATTTATCCTTTATAATTCAAATTCTTAATGCTATCGGAGCTTTATTCTTAGTATATGCTATGAGATATGGAAAAGCGATGGTAGTTTCTCCATTAACAAATGCTCTTGCACCAGTACTAACAGTAATATTATCATTAATATTATATAAAGTATTTCCACCAACTATTCAAATTATGGGAATTATAGCAGCACTAATAGCAGTATTTATATTAAGTAGCGAACCAGACGAAACACCTGTAATTAAGAAATAATATTTTACACTAGAACCTTTTTATTAATTTTAAACTAAACCTTAAGTCTCTTGCTTTATATTAAAGTAAGAGGCTTTTTTTTCATATACATATAAAAAAAAAAGACACTCAATTTAATTGAATGTCTTTTTTGCTCCGATTCTAGGACTTGAACCTAGGACCCTCTGATTAACAGTCAGATGCTCTAACCAACTGAGCTAAATCGGAATTTTATGTCCCTCACATCAGTACTTTATTTCTTGATTGGGATTGCAAAAATAGATAAAAAATCTTAATGTCCAAAAAAAAATTAACTTTTTTTACATTTTTTTTCAAATCCTATTTATTTGCACAAAAAAAAATGATTTATCTCAGAATAAAACAATTTGTTTATATCTTTGCAACGTATATATATATTTTATATTAAATATCTAATTATTATGGATTTACAACTTTTTTCCTCATTAATTAAAGAACTTATTCTTAAAAATGATAAAGTTTACCTCCCAAAACTAGGAAGTTTTATCACAGATACAGCTCCTGCATACTATTCCGAAAACAGAAAAGTAATCAATCCACCCTATCGTCGTCTTTTTTTCCGTTCTAAAGAAAAACAAGATGATGGTTTATTAGTAAATTTATATGCGAAAAAGGCTAATTTATCTATTGAAGAAGCCAGCAATGAAATAAATACTTTTATAGATAATTATATTATTAAATCTCTTTCTACTAAAAAAAGTGTAGTATTAAATGATTTTGGTACATTTAAAGCTACACCTGAAAATACATATTTCTTCGTCGCTAAAAGTAATCTAGATATCTTTCCTGACATGAAAGGATTAAATGCTATATCTATTGGACAATTATCTCAAATATCAAAAGATAAACCTGAAGTAGATCTACCAAACGAATTAATAAATAACGATAAAGACTCAACGGATAGACCAGAAAATAGAACGCCGAATATAGACTTCGCTAATCAACGAAAAGAAGAGCAGCAAAATAATAATTACAGAATAAACAAAAGATATAATGTAGAAGATGACGTATATCAAAACAATTCAAGGCCAATAAACAATAGCCATCCTACTGCACCAACTACATTTTTTAATAAAACAAACACTAGGATTATTTTGGTTGCAATTGGTGTAATAATTTTATCTATTGTTATTTATTCTTTCATAAAAAACAACATTAACGATATATTATATTCTCCTGAAGAAATAGAGCTTATTAAGAATAATCAATAATAGCTGTAATATATTTCTATTTGCCTTCCATCTTCTTTCTTAGCGCAGTTTCCTTATCTGATGGCCAATATCCACAATCAAGACTTATAAAAGTAGATGAATATGGAATTTTACAATTCGTTTTTAAAATTATAATTTTAAATAATGATGCTGCTTTTTCGAAAAGACTAAATATGTCATCATGAGGAATAGTAGTTAATGCCAAATCTTCGAATATATTATTAAAACCAACTTTTAATTGCTTAGTTCCTAATAATAAATCATCATCCATATAGTCAAATTCTGCATCTCTGTATATGATAGGTCTAATATGGTCCGCCTTATTTAATAATTTTAATACTTTATCTGTCACACTTATAATATCTTCACTAGTATCTATAGTCATTATAGATTCATTTGACTGATATGGATAGGCTGAATCTACTATAGCTATCCAATTTCTGTGTCCCATAAGAGGAAGTAAGGAATCAAGTTCTTGTTCCCATTTTTTATCTTCTTTCATATTGTTTAAATTTTATGTTAATTATATTAATTAATCTTTACTTAATAAAAATACAGCATACAAAGCAGCTATTATCCCTACGATTTGAATCATAGGTGGAAATGTATTATATATTATTAAAGAAATTATTACAGTTAAAACAGGTCCTACAGCATTGACCATAGGAGAAACGATCATAGCTTTTCCTTCTCTTAGCGCATAAACGAAGAACAACATCGCTACAGCATTAAGCATCTGAACAAAGAAAGATAAAACTGCCCCATCTCTTCCCCAATTTATAGTTTCTACAAGATTATTTATAGCGACTCTACTAAAATCCCAATCAAAAACCAGACCTATGGCGAAAGGGACTAATAATAAACCACCTATGGCGACATAGATATAAACACTTTCCGAATTTTTAGCACTTTTCTGTGCGAATTTCATAAAATAGCCTTGCACACCCCAGCAGAAGAAAGTTCCTAAAGCAAATAATAGCCACAATAATCCATGCGAATCACCTCCTGTAGAATTGGAAACAGATATAATTACTATAGCCGAAACAGCTAGAAATATTCCAAAAATACTTTTTTTCTTAGCTTTCTCTTTTAGAAAAAGTATAGACATTACGACAGTCAGAATAGGAGCTAAAGATATTATTGGAAATATAATATAAGCTGGTCCTTCTTTTAATGCATTAAATAAGAAAAGTTGTCCACCTGAGCCTAAGAATCCAGCAAGCAAAGCAGGAAACATAGTTTGTTTTGATAAATCTATTTTAAAGTGAATTACCAGCAATGCGATTAATGATGTTATCAACATAGCTAAAGCCCATGTTATAAACACTAGACTAGAGGGAAACCCATGTTCGATTGGTATGCTAGATACAGCACCCCATACACCTACAAACATTGTAGCGATAAACGCATAAATAAGCCACCTTTTATTTTCTTTTGCTTTCAAATTAAATTAAATTATTTAGTTATTCCTTTCCAATTATCAGTTTTAAAAGGACTAGCAGGTAGTCCAATAGAATTATATAGATTACATTCCGGATGCCTACTCCACCCATATCGTACAGACACTGGATGCTTTACTTTAGAAGAACTCACTATTACTTTATCTCCTTGAATCTTAGCATCAGCCCAAACGAAAATTTTATTAGTTCCAGCTATAGAAAAGCCTTTTAATTCTTTAGAAATAGAATCATTCAAAGGTCCTATTTTTAATCCTTCATATATATGTTTAAATGAAACTATCGCTTTAGAATCTTTAAATTCCACACCATTATATATCACTCCTGAATAAGGGATTTTCTCTTTATATGCATCATGTAAAGCTATAAGAGTCAATCTATCAGCTACTATCTCTTCATTTTCCGTACTACTCATATTATTTTTCAACAAGTCGATAGTAACGGCCATACCTGTATGTGGAAGATTTAATGTCCTCAGCTGAGCATCTCTTAATTCTGCCATTTGATCTTCGACAGGCTCAGTAGTAATTCCATTATAGCTAGGCAATTGTAGATATATAAAAGGAAAATATCCTTGCTCCCACTTCATCCACCAGTTCTTAATCATTAAAGGAAATAGAGTACGATATTGATGAGCACTTTCAATGTTGGACTCTCCTTGATACCAAACTACTCCTTTCAAGACAAAACGTCGTAATGGATTTATCATACCATTATATAATGAACAATATTTGGATACTCCAGAAGAATCAACTACGGCATCTTGATTAAACAGAGTTTCAGAAAAATATGCTAATTTAGATAAGAAATCTCTACTCGTCCAATTCTCCACCGTAGTACTACTCTTATCCACTTCGATCAAACCTATAGGAACATTTAATTTATCACTTAAATTCCTGCCAAAACGATATGCGATAGAAGAAAAATCACTTAGAGCCTCAGGGCTACATCTCTCCCAGCCATTAGAACACAAAGTATCAACTGGCACATCAGAAGCATTCTCCCCCACTTTAAACAATCGTATATTAGGATAATCAGCAGATTGAATCTTGTTTCCCTTAATATTAGAATCATTAATAGAACAAAGCCATACATCTCCTACGAGAACATTATTAAGAATAAGAGTATCCTCAGATGTAGTAATTATCAAATCATCCCCTTTTGAATTTTCAGAAGCTTTTAAATGATTAAAAGACACCTCCCATCTACCATCAATATTCGCTCTATCTCTCTTCGTCCTATTTCTAAAAGATACTTTCACTCTCGCTTCAGGACTAGTCACACCCCAAATCCTCGTCCTCATATTCCTCTGCAATACCATATTATCTCCAAAGATATCAGCCACTTCTAATCCAGCATTATTATCCACATACTTGACACAAGAAGACAGCAAAAACAATGTTAAAAATATAAATATAACTCTTCTCATACTATTTTTTTAATATTTGTTCAAAGATAATAATTTACAGAGACTTTTTAATAGTAAATAAATTCATATGGACTTTCACGCCTCCTCCCTTCTCTCTCTCTCCTCTCGTTAATATATAATACCCTCTATCAAATTCAGGAGTTCGCCCCTGACTATCTACATCAAGACTTAAAAGTTTAAAACTACCATCACTAATAAAACGAGAAACAGCATACTTACCTTTCTTAATATTTATACATGGCAATGTAGATGCGCCGTCGCCGGCTACCGCACGACTATCGACCGCCCAATCATAAGATATATCTCCATCTACAGAAAACTTCACATTAATCCATTTATTATCATAATAATACTGAAGATCTCCACCTTCCTTTTTAATCCTAGAGGGAATATTTAAACTTCGACAGACAGCTACGAAAAATATTTTCAAAGATTTAGAATTACTAATCTTATCATAAACTATTGGTCCGGCAGTAATAGGTATTTGTAATGGATCATATCCATCTATAATCTTAATATTAGAATTAATATAATCAATAATCTTATGAACAGCTAAAGATTTATTTTTATTATAATCATTCAAATTCATATAAGCATCAGAGATAACTGTTTGTAAAAATCGTCTCCATGGACTTAAAAGTTCATCTGCGATACGCGGATTAAGTATATACCTATCAGTTATATACTTAGGATAATCATCTATTCTTGAAAAATTATCTATATGGTCGAATAAAATATCAGCAGGAGTATCCCTAAGGTCTTTTTTACTTATCTGATCTAATAGACATAAGCCATCTTCCAAATTTCTTTGGTCAAGAGCCGAAATATAAGTCGAGATATCATTCCAGTTTCCTCGTGATAGCTTAATATAGTTTTTTATTCTTTCCTTCTGATTTTTATTAACTTTTACCTTCAGTCTGGATATAAAATCATCTATCTCGGCATCATCAGGAAAACTACTCACATATTTTTCGCGTATTTTATCCTCATTCTTTTTTCTCCAATCATTAAATGACCTTTCTTGAGAAGAAATAATAACTTTATTCGTATCCTTAATAGGAGGTATTAACATTAAAGAATCAGAAAAATCATCAAACAACTTATGATCAAGCGATATACTGACTGTACTATTTTCAAGTTTACGTATATCGACCTTTTTATATCCAAAATACCCATCTTTTGAAGCCCACACTAGCACATCTCCTAAACCAAGTGATGCAGAAACTACTCCTGATGCATCAGAAAAAGCAGCTATTGGCGTAAATAATTCTGAATAATTATAAATTTTATACTCTACCCACGCATGACGCACAGGCTTGGCATCTTTCAGTACCTTAACCTTTACTTGTCTGACAGGAGCATAATCTGATGTAACATTGATGGTAGTATATCCTTTCGTTACATCTATTTTATCTTCTGGTCCGTTATATTTTCCAAATACTCGACTCTGTACTAATAAAGCGCGTTTAACATCAGAAGTAAACCACGCGAGGTCCAGCCTGGGCTCAGGCTCGCATGCACCCAAGAAATGCCATTGCCCCGAAATCCAAACTTCTACCCAGGCATGATTATCATCCCTGTGTGCCCACCGAGGGGTATATACTTGACGTGCGGGTATGCCTACTGATCTCATAGCTGCCACTGCAAATACAGATTCTTCTCCACAGCGGCCATAAGCTGTTTTAACGGTAGATAGTGGCGATGATGTACGTGAATCTGTAACTTTATATTCTACCTTCTCATGGCACCAATGATTTACTTCAAGAGCTGCATCGTACATAGATTTATTTTCCACAAGTGGCTTTAGCTCCATATAAAATGGCAGCCTGCTATTATCAATATTCTCGTTGTTTACTCTCGGTGGCAATACGAAGTGTCTAAAGATAATGTCGGGGATAGAATCTCCCCAAGGCATCTCTTTTCTAGCTTTGAGAGCTGTTTGCACGTCTATTTTATATTCTTCAGGTGCTCTGTCAAGCATATCACCTACAGGCATATAAGCATATAAGAACTGTAATGCTTCTTTTTCTTGAAGATTTGAAGTACTATCTATAAGATTATTAGCATTAATAGCACCATCGAATATTGCTATCTTATTATTGAAATCATTTGTTATCTCGCGACGAATCCTGGCATTCTTTATAAAATGTTTATTTAAAGAATTATTCTCACACGAACTTAGCATAAGAACAAATGCTATTATAGCTAATATGTATGAAGATAATTTATTCATATTAAAGGATTTCTAGTAATTGACTTGCTTCCTTGATTTCTTGAAAATTATCATGAAAGATTTCGCCTTCTACTGCTTCATGTATCCAAACAGTTTCATAAGGTATTAGAATCGCTTTCGCTCCTATTTCAAGAACTGGTAGAATGTCTGATTTTGGAGAATTTCCTATCATCAAGAATTCTTCTGCTCTAGTTCCAAGCCTATTAATTAATTTTATATAATCAGCTTCTTTTTTTCCAGACATAATCTCTACATGGTCAAAATAAGGCATTAAGCCAGAATTTTTCAACTTTCTTTCCTGGTCTATCAAATCGCCTTTACTAGCTACTACGAGTTTATATTTTCCACTATTGTATAATTGACTTAAAGTATTTTTTATGCCATCTATTAAGACCATAGGAGCTTCCATTAAAGTGCGTCCAAGAAGTATTATTTTTTCTATCTCATCTGCCTTTACTCTAGCATTCGTCACATTAATCGCATTTTCTATCAGGGATAATGTGAATGCTTTGGCACCATAACCATAGATTTCTAAGTTTTTCATCTCTGTGTCGAATAAAGTATCATTTAAGACATCTTGAGAGACGTATTTACTTAATAATTTACAATATTCTCTTTCTACCTTACGAAAGTATGGTTCATTAATCCAAAGTGTATCATCAGCATCGAAAGCTATGACTTTAATTTTATTATAATTTGTGTTTTTTTCCATATATATACCTTACAAAGGTGCGAACTAATTTCTCTTTCTACAAATTTAGTTAACTAAGTTTTAATAGATAAAATTTTTAATTATTTTTGTGCTCGATATTTCAATTCTCTTATAAACACTATTTTAAAGTTATGAAAAAACTTCTCCTTGGGATTTTACTGTTAAGTAGTATTATGTCCTTCGCTCAAACTAATATCCAAACGCATTATGATTTTGGGAAAAATCGAAATTATCTCACTACTACATTAGAAATGTTCAAAGCTGATGATTGGGGTAGTACTTATTTTTTCGTTGATTATGATTATAACGCAGGGAAACATAATAATCCTTCATGTAGCTATTTTGAGGTATCAAGAGCTCTGAAATTTTGGAATGGTCCTATCAGTGCTCACCTTGAGTATAATGGAGGAGTTGGGAATGCTAATGGTTTTGGTTTTTCTATCAGAAATGCATTTTTAACAGGGCTTAATTATGATATTCATAATAAGGATTATTCTAAAACTTTTACTATAGAGTTTCTGTATAAATATATTCAAGGAGGGGATCACATCAAGTCTCAAAATTCAGCGCAAATTACTGCAGTATGGAATTTAAACTTTTTTAATAAAAAAGTAACTTTTGATGGATTCGCTGATTTATGGATTGAGGATAATCAATATGCAGATAATGCTTTAGTATTTATCACTGAGCCTCAGATTTGGTATAATTTTAATGGTCATCTTTCAGCAGGTAGCGAAATAGAAATTTCTAGCAGGTTTTGTTCAAATAAAGTTAGAGTTAATCCGACTTTAG
>JBAYDV010000078.1:0-9443 GCA_041668045.1 Bacteroidales bacterium
ATCTCTACTCATAAATAAGAGCACTAATAATAAAAATAAATTGATTAATGGTACTATAACAGTCACATATAGTAAAATAGACATAATAGTGTATCCTGCTGGTAATCTTAAATAGGCAAACTGAAGACCTAGTAATGGAATTCCAAGTAAAACAGCTATCGCTTTTGATTTTCTTTTTGATTTATATATTTCCAGATTTTTAGAAACATAATCTTTCATATCATTATTGAATTTATCCATAATGGCAACAAAATTCTTTCTCCTTTTGTGTAGATAATCAATGCTTTTATCTTTAAAATCATCATCCACTAAAGAACTACCATGATTGAACTTTTCATTATATTGATTGACAAGTTCATTAATATTAGATAATTCGTTTAAAGTAGTATTACCCTTAAACTCTAAATTTGATATTATAGTATCCGTAATATCTATCAATATTGATACATTTTCTTTATTAGTAGATGCAAATTTTAAATTATTGAGTTCTTCGATTTTTTGAGCAATCTGATCGTTATCATAATCTTGCTCTACTTTAGGCTGGCTATTGGCATGTTTTATAGTATAAGAATTTGCTCCCTTTAAAATAATATTTGCACCTGCCCTCCCAAATTCTCTTCCAAATTGACGAGATGCACCACTAACTATATTGTTTAATACTTTCATAAAAAATAATTTTTACTAGAATTTCCAAACGAATAGTAAATGTTATATACATAAAAATATTTTACATAACATTTGTCAAATAAAACATAAAATTAACTAAAATTTAAAATTATTAGTACTAATTTCTTGGAAAAGATAATAAAAAATTAATCAGAAATGTATTATTTTACAATTTGGAATACAGGCACGTCATTACATGGAAACTTAGCTGGTAATTTAATTTTTAATCCATCTTTTCCTTCATCATATATTATTTTTTCATTAGAGCCTAAAAGTCTTACTGATTTTATTTTACCCTTAACTTGAGAAAGTAATATATCTTTATTTGGTATCTCCATTACAAATGCATTTAAGGTGTCATTCTTGACAGTATAACGAATATCTTCTGCAGTATAAGATCTAACATCCTTAAGCCCTCCAAAACGATTCTTAGCTTGTTTCTTGATGGTACTCGGTCCTTCACCATATATACTCCATGGACGAGTAGCATAAACTGCATCTCCATTTATCTGGAACCATATCTTAAGATTAGCTAGTATCTGTAACACATCTGGTTCAAGGTCTCCTTCTGGCGTTTGGACTACGTTGATAAGAAGATTACCATTTTTACTAATAATATCAGCAAGCATTTGTATAATCTGATGTGCACTTTTATATTTCTGCCCTGTACGATAAAACCAATCACCTATAGAAGTATCTGTCTGCCATGGATAAGCAGAAATTGTAGCTATTACGCCACGTTCAACATCGCTTACATATCAACATTCTGAAGGTCGTAATTTACAAGTATATACTACCTCTGGATTACCTTCAGAATCTATATTACTATTATAATAATGTGCTACTAGTGTTCTTCCTATCTTTCCAAAAGGCAATTCGCTGTCAGAATATAATAAATCTGGATGGTACATATCAACTAATTCTTTTATACTATAATACCATTCATGCTGCCATTTAGGATTATTAGTCAACCACAAAGTATCATCAGAAGCAGCTTTTTCATGATAAAGGTCAAAATATTCAGGATCGTTAGCATCATAAGGGACACCAGCATAAGGACCTGTTTTGTCTGAACTATGTGCAGTTTGAAACCATGTAAAACTCGCTGCAAGATGTTCTGATACTCCAAACTTAAGACCTTCTTTCTTAGCAGCTTTCTGCCAGGCTCCAACTATATCACGGTGTGGTCCCATTTTAACAGAATTCCAACGATGAATATTTGAGTCCCATAAGAAGAAGTTATCATGATGTGTTCCCATAGAAACAAAATATCTGGCTCCTGCAGCCTTATATAATTTCATCAATGAATCTGGGTTAAAACGTTGCGCCTTCCATAAAGGGATAATATCCTTATAACCATATTTAGATGGATGACCATAGCGTTCAAGGTGATCTGTATAATCTGGATGTGGTTTACCTGTCTCCTCTTTTGTCCATTTATTATAAAAATCTTGGATATACATATTTTTAGCATACCAATCACCTTGACGTGGCACAGCTTGCGGCCCCCAGTGAGCCCAGATACCAAACTTAGCATCACGAAACCATTCAGGATATTGATACTGCTTCAAAGACGTATCATTGCCTGTGAATTTTCCTTTTTCCATTAACAATTCATCAGATTTACTACCTCCTCCACATGCTGTGAACATAATAATAGTAGTAATAGCAGCTAATAGTTGTATCTTCTTCATATTAGTTTTTTTTAGATTAAATTTTATGTTTTCGTATTGTAAAGATATATTATTATCTTTTTAGTTATGTATCATATTATACAAAAAAAGTACTCTTTTGTATAAAACATAAAAATATCTGTGCTTCTGAAGCTACAGAAGACACAGACATTAATATTTACATTCTAGAGTTAGAGTAAAAACCTTAAGAATTATGATAAAATTTTAATAGCCTTTTTTATAGCGTTTGAAAAATAATACCCTTCAGAAAGGCGCTTGCTAATCACCTTGACATTGGCTTTCATCTCAGCATAATCATCTGAAGATAGATTACGTAATCTTTCATTTAATTCTTCTAAGGACGAAATACATATTCCTATGTTATTCTTTTTGACAAAATCTGCAAGAGCAGCTTTTTCCCATATTATAATAGGAAGTTCACATCTTATATATAAAGAAGTTTTGTGTGGGTTGTTATATTGCAGATAAGTTCCATAATCGCCCTCACATTTTTTTAAAGACGGACCATCCCATACTAGACCAAAATCTCCTTTCACATTTGAAATTAATTCGTCAGAAGGAACAAATCCGAGATAATTGTAAAATTTATTATCTCTTATTAAAGAAGTATCAAAACCATTGCCATAAAGATTAAAATTATAATTTCGATTTGTATTTCCTAGCTCATAAATAAATGCATTCTTTTTATAAGACAAAGAACCAGCATATGCTACATCATAGTATTTATTGTCTTTTATAATATTAGATGCAGTGGTAGTAGATAAATAATCAAATATTTCTAATTCTAATAATTCAGACTTACTACCATGATCTTTAAGCCATCTGGACATATGCTTATTATGAGATATTACTACATCTGAATGATTTAAGCGCTCTATTTCCTTCTTTATAGTTAATTTTTTACGTCTAAAACTTCCTAAATCATGTATGAGTGTAATCACCTTTGCACCTTTAAAATGTGCTATTTTACAAACTATTTTATAATACTTCTTTAGGGGGTATTGCA
Source organism: Bacteroidales bacterium (assembly GCA_041668045.1). Classification (GTDB taxonomy): domain Bacteria; phylum Bacteroidota; class Bacteroidia; order Bacteroidales; family UBA932; genus JBAYDV01. The sequence continues at coordinate 3,367 of JBAYDV010000078.1, forward strand.
ATATCAATATATCATCCTTAGAAAGAGTGAAAATTGTTTTAAAAACTCCACTAGAGGTTAAAATAAAAGATAGGAGACTATTATTATAACAAGTCTGTTTTAATCCAGCATTTGAATAATGTAAATTAGACATTATCTCCTCAATATCAGTCTTAGCTTTATTTCCTGCGTTGTTTTTATTTTTATAATTTTTAGATAAGAAATATACCATAATTTATTGATCAATTATTAATTCATTAATCCTGCTAAATTTAACGCAGCCTCTACCGTATCATCCATATCAAAGTAGGAATATTGAGCTAAACGACCTCCAAACAAAAATTTATTAAATCCTTCATTTATCCTTGAGACTAATTCTTTATAAGATCTAAAAATCGATATATTCTTTTCGTCATTAATAGGATAATAAGGTTCATCACTTGGAGTAAATTCTTTAGGATATTCTTTAGTAATTATAGTAAAAGGAACATTTGCATTTTCGAAATGCTTATGCTCTATAATTCTAGTAAATGGTACTTCCTTCTCATTATAATTAACTACTGCATTTCCTTGAAAATCTTCACAATCCAATCTCTCATTCTTAAAACTTAAAGATCTATAATCCAATTTTCCTTCTCTGTAATCAAAAAACTCATCAATACAACCAGTATATAATACATGTTCTGCTATATTATCCCAATATGTCTTATCTTCTAAATAATTAATATTTAATTTAACTTCAATTCCTTCTAATAATTTATTAATCAACACATTATACCCACCTATAGGAATTCCTTGATATTTGTCATTAAAATAATTATTATCGTAAACAAATCTTAAAGGAATGCGCTTTATAATAAAAGCTGGTAATTCCTTAGCACTTCTACCCCATTGTTTTTCAGTATATCCTTTAATGAAAGTATGATATATATCTTTCCCGCAAAGTTTTAAAGCCTGTTCCTCTAAATTCTCTGGTTCCACTATATCTGCATACTCTCCTCTCTGCTCCGATATTTTTAATTTCGCCTCTTCAGGAGTTTTCACTTTCCATAATTGGTAAAAAGTATTCATATTAAAAGGTAAGTTATACAACTTGTCTTTATATTTCGCTAATGGAGAATTGGTATATCTATTAAATGAGACAAAATTATTGAGGTAATTCCAAACATTTTGATTATCAGTATGAAATATATGAGCACCATATTTATGTACATTTAAGCCATCTATATTCTCACAATATATATTTCCACCAATATGAGGCCTTTTTTCTATAATTAAACATTTCTTTCCTTTTGATTTCATCCTATTCGCGAAAACAGATCCAAAAAGACCAGCCCCTACGATTAGATAATCATATTTATACATAAATATTAATTTTTTAATTAACGATGCACAAAAGTAATAGTTTTTAACTTATAACGTAAAAAAACTTATAAAATCTGTATATTTTATTAAATTTGCATTTCGTAAAAAATAATGACCTAACATTATTCCTAATAAGCTATCATTTTTCATAAAAACTATATGCAAGAAGTATATGAAAAGCATTTGACGCAATCAAACGCCAAAATACTCTTTGTACCTTCATACATATTTTTTTTAAATAAAAAAATAAAAAACAATGTATCAAGATTACAAAATAGTTTGTACCATCGCTTCAGGAAGAAGAAAATATATGCAATATCTAATGCCTCAACTTTTAGAAAATAATGTTGTTGACAGATATGATTTATGGATTAATACATTAGATCTATTAGATATAGAATTTTTTAAAGAACTAGACAAAAGATATCCAAAAATCAACCTGGTATTGCAACCAGAGATGAATGTTTCTGGAATAAGTTCCATTAACTCTTTTTATCATAAATGCACAGATGAAGACACAATTTACATTAAAATAGATGATGATGTCATTTGGTTAGAACCTGATTTTTTTGAAAAAATGATTAATTTCAGGATAAACCATCCTAATTATTTTATTGTATCACCACTAGTTATTAATAATCCACTATCAACTTATATATTACAAAATTCAGAAATATTAAAATTAACTAAATATGTACATCCTGACAGTAAAGGCAAATTAATATGGAGAAGTGGATTATTTGCCAAACAAATACATGAATGGTTCTTAAATAATTATCTCATACCAAATAAATATAAAGACTTATATTGTGGAACAAAAGAGGTCGCCATTAATAGAATGTCTATTAATGCCATATTGTGGTTCGGTAAAGACATGAAAGCATTCGGTGGTGATGTACCTGGAGATGATGAAGAATTTCTATCAGTAATTAAACCTACTCAGCTAGGAAAAAGCAATGGTTTTAACTGCGATTGTATAATTTCTCATTTCGCATTTGGTCCTCAAAGACAGTTTCTCGATAAAGTAAATATCCTTGAGCAATATGGTTCTTTTCTTCATAAAGAATGGGCACAAAATATTCATATGAAAGAATTAGACGATTCTATACAAGAAATAATGTCAGATATTTCAAAAAATAAGAAGTCTATCTTAACTAACAAATGTCCATATAGATCAAATAAACAAAAAACAACAATACGTTCAATATTCAAAAAATATAAAGCGACCATAAGATATTGGAATTGTTGTTTATCAAATACTAATTACATAAAATAAATAATTAATATATATTTTTTTATTTTCTATGGCAATATTGACTACTCTTTTATTTTTTGCTCAAATTCTTATTTTCTTCCTTTTTCCAAAATAATATATAAAGAATAACTACAACAGTTCCTATTGTTATTATATCCATTTTATCTAGTTTTAAATATTAAAAAATCATAGTTTATTGGACAAAATTAAAAAAAAATAACACTAATATCAAATTATTTTATATTTCGTTAATACTTATAATTCAACATTTTAGCTATTATTTAATATATTTTATCTATATTGCTGACATAATAAAATAGGAAGTACAAATTACACAACTAAATGAAATAAAGAATATGAGATTAATTAAACTTTTATCCTTAAGCCTTTTACTTATTGCCACGACATCCTGTCTCAATAAGAACTCACGAAAAGGTGATAAGCAACAAACTCAAAAAACAGATACTATGGCGATAAATAAAGAACCGACTCTACAATCTATGCTTGACGCACAAAAAGACAAATTTGCTGCAAAAGCCGATGAAGAAACTAAAAGGATATACAAAGAAGGACAAGAGTCTATTGAGAATAGTGGAATACTAGAAACAGCACTACAGGTAGGTGATATTGCCCCGGATTTTAAACTTAAAAATGCACTTGGTGAAACAGTAAGTTTATACGATTATCTAAAAAAAGGCAAAGTGATCCTAACTTGGTATAGAGGTGGATGGTGCCCTTATTGTAACCTGACGCTCAGGCAATTGCAACATAAATTACCTGAATTTGAAGCTAATGGTGCAAATCTTATAGCATTAACTCCTGAATTACCTGATAAATCCTTAAGCACTGCTGAAAAACACGATTTAAAATTTGAGGTACTTAGTGACATAGGAAATAAGGTCGGTAAAGAATATGGTATTGTATTCAAACTAACAGAAGAAGTAGCTAAGATCTATAATAAGGCTTTTGATATGAATGGCTACAACGGCGATAAATCAAACGAATTACCATTGCCTGCTGCATATATTATTAATCAAGATGGCAAAATAGTTTATGCTTTTTTAAATGCAGACTATCGCAAAAGAGCTGAACCAGATGTTTTAATAAAATTTCTACAAGACAATAAATAAGCTTAAGAATTAGATTTTAAATATATAAGATTATCGAGTTCTGAAATCCCAGGGGTCAATATTTGGTCCTAAAGCATCTCTGAGATTTACAGTTACTCGATTTAATTTTTGTAATATATCCTCATCAAGTTTTATATTAATAATATTTTTTAAGTTATGACTTTGTTCAGCATTCTTAGTTCCTACTATTACTCCACCAACAGCTTTGTTACTTTTCAGCCATCCTATTGAAAGTTCTGTCATAGTAAGATTCGTTTCTTTTACAATTTTCCATATATCATCAAGAGTTTTTTGAGCAAGTTTTTCTTGTCCATTTCCACCATGACGACACATTTTTCTTTTTCTATTATCAAAAAGATGTGTTCTTGCTCTATTTTCTGGAAAATCATCCAGCTTTGTATATTTCCCTGCTAAAAGCCCTTGCATTAATGAAGAATATGTCAATATTGGTATTTCTTTTTCTTCACAAGAAGGAATTACTTCTAATTCTGGAGCTCTGGTTAATAAGTTATACCCAATTTCATTTACACAAATGTTTTCATCTATTGAATAAATATCATTTAAATCTTTAACTCCAAAATTAGAAACTCCATAATTCAATATCTTTCCTTCCTTTTTCAATTGGTTTAAAGCTTCTATTGATTCTTGAAACGGAACATTTCTATTTGGCCAATGAATTAAATAAATATCTATATAATCAGTTTTAAGATTTTTCAAACTTCTTTCACAAGCCTCAATTAAATCCTTTTTGGCCAAATTTTCTGGTTTAACCTTAGATAAAATAACTGTTTCTTTCCTTTTATTTCCTAAAGCTTTCGCTAATAGCTGCTCAGAATAACCATCTACATACATTTCTGCTGTATCAAAGAAGTTAATTCCTTCTTCAAAAGCTACTCTAATGGCCTCTATAGATTCTCTTTCTTTTACTGGACCAAAAGCTCCACTTCCTCCCATACATCCGTAAACGATTTTACTCGTTTTTATATTTGTTTTTCCTAAAAATTCCATATTTATCCTCTTTATTTCTTTTTAATAACTTCTTTAAACACATATATATTATTAGATTTCTATTTTACTTATATACGTATTAAAATCTATATCTGGAAGTTTACTCCCCTTTTTAACAACGTCATAGATAAATTTATCTGCCTCTTTAATAGACATTAATCCCTTCTTTATCGCAAAATATAAAAAATCAATAGTCGTTAAATAAATTAACTGATTCTCTGAACAATATTTTTTAATATCCTTAAGATTACTACTTCCAATAACACCATGATTATATTTACAATAGACCATACTCGCACTTTCCCCTTTTCCTAAAGTGTTAATAAGGTTTGCATATTCTTTCAACATATCCCCAATTGGAGCAAAAGGTAAATAGGTGATATTTTTGAGAAACTTGATTTGATTATCAAGCTGATTTTTTATAGGATAATGAATTTCTTTATATACAGTTTCAAGTACACAATATTCATAATTAGGAAATATTTTAGGTAAACTACTCAACCATCCACCTTTAGAAAAATGTATTATTATGTCAGCATCAAGAATTATTTTAGTTTTCTGATTCATTATAAATCATGTTTAATAATTCGATATAATGACCTTCTGAAATCTTCTCAGCATCAAATAACTTACGAGCTTTCTCCCCAAAATCTCCTATAACAAGATTTTCATTACCTTTATTATATAAAGAAATATCATAACCATATTGTTTTGCAGAATCAATAACAGGAATAGCTTTTAAGGACTGCAGAGTATTTTCAGATAATAAACCAATTTTTCTTAACCTAAGAAGCATAGCTAAACGAGAAACAGAAAAATATTGTTCAAGCCTTAATACGGATGAAATATTTACATCTTTATTTATTATATCTTTAGTAGAAATATATTTAAGAACACCTTCTTTAGGCATTAGCAAAGATGAAGCAAACATATCAGCATTCTTCTCTGTTACACTATCACTCGTATTTTTTTCAGTAGCTATATGAGGTGAAGGATTTTCATCAAAATATAAATGATATAATTCATGAGCTATTGTAAAATGCTGTCTGCCTCGAGGAGTATTACTATTAATAAGCATAAAACGATCATCATCTTTAGATTTTAAAGACAGACCAGAATAATTTACGGATAAAGGTCTATAAATAGTCAGAATATTATTCTTCCGCAAAATAGTCTTCATATTAATAGGTTCAGTCAAACTAATTCCGTTTTCTGAACGAAACTTAATAGCTAAATTTTCCGCTGCTTCCAATAACATCTTTTTCATTTCTTAAGTAATTGATTTAATTTTAAATAATTTTTAACAATACTCTTGAAAGATGCTATTTCTTTTAAATCTG
>JBAYDV010000079.1:0-9422 GCA_041668045.1 Bacteroidales bacterium
ACCATTGCGACTATCTAACATACCATAATGATGAAGTCCGAAATCTTTAGCATTCTTAGCTAAAGCATTAACCTGTTTTCTAGAAACAGGATCTTCTATCTCTTTGTCCTGATCATGCGTAGGTGTATTATGATCAGGCATACAATAAATTTGATCTGGTCTTAAGCATTTCAATTTACGATCACGCATTCCAGAAAACGCTTGGGGAGATGTTACCTCATGACAGTAAAGTCGATCGATATAAAGCTGTGTAGGTCCATCTGTTACCTGTGTAACCACATGTTTATCCCAGATTTTATCAAATAAAGTTTTACTCATTATATAATATTTAATTTGTTGTTGTTTCTACTATTTCCACAGCTGATATTGCCCTATAATTTAGTCCCTGCAAACTTATTTAAGCAGTTTATATAAGCTTCTACACTAGCACCTATTATGTCAGTGTTGGCTCCGAATCCATAATAAACATGTCCATCATACTCTACTTGCATATGCACTTTACCCATATCATCAGAACCTTTATTTATACTTTGTATAGTGAATTCTTTTATTTCCACTTTACGGGTTATAATTTTCTTAATCGCTTTAATACCAGCATCTACGGGCCCATTACCACAAGCTGCTGCCTCGAACTTTTCTCCGGCTATAGAAAGTCCTACACTAGCCACTGGTTTCAGTCCAATACCTGAGGAGACTTGAAGATAATCAAGTTTGATATGATGCTGCGTCGTACTATCTTTTCCGGCCAATATTAACAAATCATCATCCGTCAATTCTTTTTTCTTATCAGCCATCTTTAGAAATTCTTTATAAACACTATCCAAAGCCTCATCCTCAAGCTCAACACCTAAAACAGACAGTCTATATTTCAAAGCTGCATGTCCACTTCTAGCTGTTAAAACTATAGCACTATTATCTATTCCCACATCTTTTGGATTAATAATCTCATAAGTTGACATATTTTTCAATACCCCATCTTGATGAATACCACTCGAATGAGCGAAAGCATTTCTACCAACTATGGCCTTATTAGGCTGTACAGGCATATTCATCAAACTTGACACCATTCGGGATGTTGACATTATTTTTCTAGAATTTATATTCGTCTCTACAGAAATATTACTATGAGCCTTACAAATCATAGCTATTTCTTCAAGAGCAGTATTTCCAGCCCTCTCACCTATCCCATTAATCGTAACTTCCACCTGACGAGCTCCATTTAAAACTCCTGCCATAGTATTCGCAGTCGCCATTCCTAAATCATTATGGCAATGGGTGGATAATATAGCTTTATCAATATTTGGAACATTATTCATCAAATATTTGATTTTATCTCCGTATTCTTGAGGAAGGCAATATCCTGTCGTATCGGGAATATTAATAATAGTAGCTCCTGCAGCTATTACAGCCTCAACGACTCGAGCTAAATAATTATTATCTGTTCTTCCAGCGTCTTCTGCATAAAATTCTACTTCATCCACTCTATTCCGAGCATACTTTACAGCCCTAACTGCACGCTCTATTATCTCTTCTCTATTACTATTAAACTTATATTTAATATGCGAATCACTCGTACCTATTCCCGTATGTATTCTTTTATGCTTGGCATATTTTAAAGCCTCTACAGCTACATCTATATCTTTAGGAACAGCACGTGTTAATGCACAAATCGTCGGCCAGGTAACAGCTTTCGATATTTCTATTACAGAATCAAAATCTCCAGGACTTGATACTGGAAAACCAGCTTCAATCACATCTACGCCAAGACTCTCTAGAGCTTTAGCCACCTGTATTTTCTCGACTTTATTTAATTGACATCCAGGCACCTGTTCTCCATCACGAAGCGTAGTATCAAAAATTAATAATTTTTCTTTCATTCTTATTTGGCTATAACGATTTAATACATTGCATAAAAAAAAACCTTCCAAACCGTGAGGTTCAAAAGGCGTTTAACATTTTTTTATAATAAAGCTATTAATATATATACACCAATTTAACCTCGTCACATCGACTAATTCGAATAATAGACAAGAGTTGAATGAGGATTATATTAATAATAGATTTAATCATATTCTTCTAATTTCACTATAAGTTTTCTTATAATGCGAGGGCAAAGATAAAGCTAATTATTACAAATCAAAAACTTTTTATCACTTTTTTTCAATTTATAATATACAAAACTATTTTATGCCAATATATTTATTTTAATCCGCTTAATATTGAATCAAAAAAATGCAACATTTGCGACGCATGAAATTCACCATATTTTTTAAATGTAGCTTTAGTCATTTCATCAGGTTTCCAATCGAAAAATGCATGTGAAGCACCACCTACTTGTATATATTCAGCTCGCTGTCCCGCATTAACTAATGCTTTTTGATATGTCATAACTGCATTATCTGAAATTATAGGGTCTTCTGTTCCTCTAAATAGCAATTGAGGTACTGCCCTTTTTGAAACATCAGGGATATAACAAGCAGGAGTAACAGCATTTATAGCTTCTTCTCCTTCTTTTTCCATATAATGCCCCAATCTTGCTGAATTAAGAACAGCATAACTAGGTACAGCACCAAGTATAGATTTTGATAATTCTTTTTTTAACTGAGAAACACTTTCTCCTTTAGGCATATAAGTCGGATAAAACTCATAAACACCTTTTGTATTTCCAAACCCACCATTTCCCAATCGTTCCACAAAATCTATAGCTGCAGCTGCTAAATGTCCTCCAGCACTATCTCCCGTAAGAAATAATTTATTAGCATCAGCGCCATATTGTTTAGCATGTTCTCTTATATGAGCGATAGCCCCATATACATCTTCTATAATTTGATACATTTTAGTCGGCTTATCATCTCCATCATAATTCTCTATCCAACGATAATCGATACTAAAAACCACATATCTTCCTCTATTAGCCAATTCACGAGCCAATCCTCGCATTATGTCTTCAGTATTTCCTCTCCATCCTCCACCATGAATAATAATTATACAAGGTAAATTTTTCGCTTCCTTAGGAGCATAAACATCATACTTCAATGCTTTCACACCTGGCTTTGCATAAATTACATCTTGTGTAACATTTAAATTTTCGACTAATTCTTTTCTTATAAATGAAGAACCTATGTGCATACTTTCATTTACTATAATTGTCGATTCAGGCTTCATTGATTCATAATAATAAGGAGACCAAGGACCTTTTCCTGTATTATATGAAGAATCAAAAACATAACCCTCATTAGCTTTCGCTTTAATAGTAAGTACAGTACCCTTATTAACCATTCCATCATGAGAAATGTTAGGAGTAACATCATAAGTACCATATTGAGTAGCATCTAAAATCACTTTCACTCTTTCTTGAGCGAAACTACTTAAAGTAATAAAAAGTAAAAAATTCAGGATAATTATTTTCATTGTATGATAAGTATTAAATATTTTTCCATTTAGTCAAAGCTTCAAGTAAATAATAATCTGCATAATTAAGAGGTTTATCATCTTCCTCACCTGTATGTATATTTCCTACAGAATGTTTCAATATAAAGCCATGATTTGTACCAATAGTTGCAAGATAATAATTAGATGTTAATTCTCTAATAATTTTTTCAGCATAATTTTTCATTAATACCTTTTTCTTCGCAGGCATATATTGCATCAAAGAAAACAATGCAGATGCAGTAATCGCTGCTGATGAAGCATCAGTCGGTGCATTAGGAATATCAGGTGCATCATAATCCCAATATGAAATTAAGTTCTTAGGAATTTTTGGATTATTCATTATATAATCAGCGATACGTACTGCTTGTTCAAGAAATTTCTTATTTCCTGTATTTATATAAGTTTGCGTAAAACCATACAGACCCCAAGCTTGACCACGTGCCCAAGAAGAATTATCCGCATAACCTTGAGCCGTTTGTTTACTTCTAACAGAGCCAGTCTTACTATCATAATCCACTACATGATAACTACTTGCATCATTTCTAAAATGATTCTTCATAGTAGTTTCTGCATGTTTAACCGCTATATTAAAATAAACAGAATCACCTGTAATCATAGTAGCTTTAAATAATAAATCTAGATTCATCATATTATCAATAATAACAGGCATATCCCAACCACGCTGAGATATCCAACCCATATCTGGTGTAGTATCCCATGATTGTATAACTCCAGCTTTCGGGCGAAAACGACTAGCCAATACATCAGCTGCTGCCACCAATACATTTGCATCGAATAATTGGGATAAAATATCTTGAACTTTTTCATCTTTAGCAGTAATATTTACTTTTTTCTCTACATCAATCAGCTGACTATTGTAAAGAAAATACATGTCATTACTTTTTTCAATTTGTTCAAGCACCTCTTTTATTGAGACATCTTTCATGTCAAAACTTAAGAGATTGGGTTGAGAGTGAGCCGTCGTAGGTAAAATACTAGTTACGCTCATTAATAGTACTATCGCGATATAACGCATAGTAATTAATCGTTTTTTACAGCATTGATATAGCTGTAAAGATTTAAAAATCTTCTTCATAAGGTTAAAATGATTTTTGGGTTAAATATTGGGTTAATAAAATAATGTTATAAGTATTGAATTACATTCAATTTTTCTTCGATATTATAATTTTTGTTTTTAGCCTCGTATTTGTTTTGGGGTCTACTTTTCCAAGTATATATTTAATAGTCATAGGAGAACTCATCTCTAAGAGTTTTAAAACCTCTTCTAGCGTCAGATTATTAAATGTTGTAGAAAATTTATATGCTTTTAATGATGGATCTGCTAACTCTATTTCAACACCATACCAACGTTCAAGTACATTTATCATTTCAAGCATTGGAGTATCATTAAAAATCATTTTATTATTGACCCAGGCAAAACAGGTTTCTAAATTCTCATTTTTCAATGAAGATTTTTTAGATATTTTATTATAACTAAAATGGTCACCCGGAATCATTTTTAATTCCTTTTGATTAGTTTTACTTTTCGACATTATGTCTAGTGACACACTTCCTTCTTTTAGAGCTACTTCCATCTTATTATCTTCAGGATAAGACATTACATTAAACTGTGTACCTGTGACGATAATCTTCATTTCTTGAGATTGTACGATAAATGGCACTTTGTCATTTTTTTCTACATCAAGGAATGCTTCTCCAACTAACTCTATATTTCTTTCCTTTTTAACAAATGGAAGTTTATATTTTATAGAACTTCCTGAGTTTAACAAAACTTTAGTTCCATCAGGTAGTATTACACTAGATCGCATACCTATCGGACAAACTATTTCTTGTATTGAATATTCGGATGCTAGTTGATTTTTATTTTTCAGCAAACCATTATCAGATAGTAACCAAAATGATATTGTCACGATAATTGGCAATATGACAATAGCAGCATAACGTAACACATGATGAAAATGTTTTACTACTTTTTGTCTTTTATCAATTTTGGACATAACTTGTTTATACGCAGCTTCTACATCAATATTTTCAACATCATGAATAAGCTTTCCCGCAGTAAAAACAGCTTCTTCATTAGAAACGTTTTTAGTTAAACGAGTAAAGTCTTCCATAATTTGGTTGGCTATCTTATTTTTATTTATCATTTGTTGAAAAAATAGTGAATATTCACTTTAATAAAATTTTACTTCGTGTTTTCTCTATTAAGACAATCCAAATACAAGCAACACGTACTGAAAAATTTTTTTTATTAAAATATTACAAGAAAGTAATAAGGGTAATATATATTTATTGTTAAATTTAGAAACAAATTATTTCATCATTTCTAATAAAAGAAGCAAGCCTATATACATTTTCAATTCTATTCGAAGTACTTTTAAGGCTTTTGAGATATGCGTTTCAACTGTGCGTTTTGAAATGGATAATTTATTAGCGATTTCATCATTTGACAGGCCTTCAATTCTGCTCATTACGAAGATTTCACCACATCGTTTTGGTAACTTATCTATAGCATCTTTTATCTTTTGCTGAAGTTCTGACTCTACAAAGATATCTGGTTCATAAAGAGGACTATTCTCAGAAAGATATGTCATATCTTGGATGATTCTCTCATTATATTTTTGCTTCTTTAAAAAATTAATCGAACGATTTTTAATAGAAGTAAACAAATATGATTTTATGGATTTTTCATTTTTAAGAGTAGCATGCTTTGTCCAAAAATTTACAAAGAAATCTTGAACTATCTCTATAGCTTCTTCTTTATCTAGAGTTATTTGTGTCGCAAATACAAGTAATCCTGGATAGTAATGTTTAAATAATAGTTCAAAAGCTGTTTGGTCTCCAGCTTTTAATCTTTTGACGAGTAGTTCCTCATCTATTCCAGCGATTTTTTGCATTAGGTGTGTTTCTAGGTAAAAAATATATACAAATATAAACTTATATTCCTAAAAATCGAAAAAGAGAATAATATACAGAATATTATCCCCTTTTTACTTAACCTAAAACTTAACCTATGAAAAAACTATCTGACTTAAAATTATACAAATCCTGTGCCAAACTCTTAAAAAACTCTATAAATTTTCATAAAAATTCATATTCAAGATTTATTTTATTAATCATTATAGTTTCATTTACATAAATTGTTCCATTTTTCATATTTTTAAAAGAAATCTGTAAATTTTCTACATTCTTTATATCAAATTTTTGTGTCAATTTTTTATTTACTGGAAGCCAAGCTTTAATAAAATTAGGGACTGGTTTATAATTTATAGCAGTGGCTATAGGTGTGAAAGAATCTAAAGATATTTTATATATATATATCTTTTTCTGGTGTCATCTCTATGCAAGTTCCATAAGTAGCTCCATTATCCATAGTTAGCCCAATCTCAATAGGACTATTCTCCTTCAAAGCATGTCCATAAATAATCATATACTTTTTATCTGTACTATTTCTATATTTTAGCTTATCTGAAACATATACACCTATCGCATGTTTCATAAATTTAGATTCGATTTTTAGCATAGGAACACTATATGATATTCCTTCTTGAGTATTTGTATTATGAATTTTTTCTTGTATTATAGGCAAGTATGCTCCTTCTTTTCTTGAACAAGACATCTGATCTTTCTCCGCATCTACGAGTGTAACCGGATCATTTTCTGAAAGAATATCCAAATGCCAATAGTTATTATAATTATTTTTCCAATAACCTGTATTTCCATGTCCATCTTTCATTTCAGATGGGAATAAGGTTGTTTCCTTTTCAGTTTTTACTGCTATTTCATAGTCTATTCTTCCTTCTACCTGCAAATCATCAGGAATCTGAGCTTCATATTCATAGGCAGAGACTTTACTAAGAGGGATCCTTAGACTTTGTATCCCTTTTTGTTTTCTAACATAGAACCTGATTTGAGCTTCTTCTATTTTATCAGGAGCTATGATTTGCGCTTTAATTATTCTTTTTTCAGAAGCAGAAGATTTTGTTGAGATAGCAGTTATAACCTTGGGAGGAGTATGAACTACATATATTTTATCTAAATTACTTTTTGGAGCATAGTAACTTCCTATTTTTCCTAATCTCCATTTACTGTCTTTAGTAAATGAATTTTCTACATCATTACGTATTAATAAGTAAACACCGGCCTTTACACTAAATCCTCGTCCATTGGCTATAGTCTTAGTATTATTATCTAGATTTAAGGTTTTAAAATTATCACCTAGACCGGGCAATGTTATTTTTATATCATGCTTAGTATCTTTTAACACTGTAACTGGAGTATCATAACATGGATTGATATAGAAATCTTTTACGTGTAGTATGTCTGGCATTATTTCTAAGCGCCATACACCATCAGAAAGTTTATCTAAGAAGTATGCTCCTGTTCCTTGATAATCTACTATCGGTGAGGTTCCATGTCCTGCTATTAGTTTTAATTGTTCTGCATTTTTAGGATGAATAGTCGTAGAATTACTATAAATATATTTATCTGTGCTATTCATTAAGGCTAAGTCTGTTTTATAATCAATTGTGAAGGGTCCAAATGATGTATTGTCTGGATATCGTCCATAGCTTTTATATATGGGGATATAATGAAAAGCTTCACCTGCTACCATCATGCCTAATGCTTTTGCTGGTGTATATACCAAATTTAGATATTGTTTTGGGTATTCTTCATTTGCTGCAGCTATTCCTATAGGGTCGTAGCTAAATTGAGTAGCGAACTGATATCCTGCTTCTCTTAGGCTTCTCGCGATAGCTGGATAGATATAACTTGAGCGTGATACGTTAGCTGGGCTAAATTCATAAATCATTTTCGCTAAACGTTTCATGTGAGGGTCATCTTTATATGGCAATGTATAGCTGTCTACAGCTGGTAGTTGATTGCCTCGCTTTTCATAGCTAATTAAACCATTTGTGTACCATTGAGTACTAAGTCCATCTATTTTAGTTTTCCAGTATTCTTTAGCAAAGCGGTCGCATTGACTAAAGTTGTAGAAAAGTGGTTTTTTACATCCTGTTGATTTCACTGCTTTAATTAAGCCTTTTATATATTCAGTTATATGTTCTGAACTTTTAAAATGGTTTGGTTCATTACTTAATTCGAAGTTTATTATGTTTGGGTCATCTTTATAACTAAGGCCATTATAGGGATTAATATGATTGACTAGTTGGGTTATATAGTGTTTCTGTACAGAATAGCTTTCTGGATTATTTAGCAGTGCGGTTTTTCCTCCCCATTTATCTACATAACTTTTCCCATTATCTGTAGAATATCTCATTGTTGTTATACACACTTTAATATTGCGTTTGGAGAGTTCGTTTAGAAGGAAATCCATTAATTGTAGTTGTTTAACGTCTCTTAGATTGCCATTTTCGTCAGAAATTTCAGATTCGAAAATATGGACTCTAAATGCATCAAAGCCTAATCTGGCCATATGGTAAACATCTTTTTTTTATATCGTGTTCAGCATTTAGGCCTAGTCTTTCATATTCTGTAAATGATAATCCGAAGTTTATTAGATAGTTGGCACCCCATTGGCATACTTCTGTTCCATTATCTAATAACCAGGGAGCTTTATTTGCTACTTTTTTAGGTGAATTTATGCTGGTAGTTGATTTATAGGTTTGTAAATCTGATGTTGCATATGTCGCACAAGTATATATATTACATAGTAATATTGATAATATTATTTTCAGATGAAAGTTTCTATTTATATTCATGGTTAATATTGTTTATACAAAAAAACATATTTAATTGTTAAACAGTGTCTTTCTAAGTATAAAAATTGTGAGACTCCGTAAATAAATAGAAGATAGTATATGTCTACTTATAGGAAGAGTAAAAGAAAAGAGCCACCACCAGCATAGCGCTGGTGGTCCCCCACATCCGTGTGGACCGAGACTTTTCTGTACTTTTCCTGTAAGTATACACCCCCTGGAATAAATATAAACCTTAATAACAAAAGC
>JBAYDV010000080.1:0-9302 GCA_041668045.1 Bacteroidales bacterium
AAATAAAGTATCACCTTTAGTAGTGAAACGTTTATCGTTAGCATTATATTTGGTGACTTTATTGTCAGTCATATAACCTGAAGTTCCTTTGTTTCCTTCTGAAGCTCTCACCCATGGACGAGAACTATAAATAGCCTCTCCATTAACTTTTAGCCAGCTGCCAAGCTCATGAAGAACATATTGTTGCTCATTAGTGATAGTACCTTCTAATTTAGGTCCAACATTCAATAGTAAATTACCATTTTTACTTACAATATCTACAAAATCGTCTATAATATGATCCGGAGTTTTATTAACTTCGCTAGGAGTGTAGCTCCATGATTTTGTACCAATAGATGTATCGGTTTGCCAAGGATATTTACGAATCTTATTACTTTTACCTCTTTCAATATCGAAAACTTGAATGTTATCTCCATATCCAACTTTTGTATTAACTACTACTTTTTTATTCCAATCTCTAGCATTATTATAGTAGTATGCCAAAAATTTATAGAAAGTGGGTTGAAAAGGATATTTACCAACGGTCCAATCAAACCAGATAAGATCAGGTTTATACATATCAATTAGTTCAAATGTTGATTTTAACCAATTTTGTCTTGATTTGACAGTCGAACCTGGATATTTTCCACAATAAGCAGTCATTCCTTTTCCTTCAGGTCTATGAATTCTAGCTCCATAAAGAGATATTGTTGTATCCTGAACATCTGATTTAAATTCCATTCCTCCGTTATAAAACCATGCATTTTCAGCTCTATGATTTGATACACCGAATTTAAGTCCGCTGGCTTTTATAGATTTAGACAACTCTCCTATAAAATCTTTGTGAGGGCCCATATCGTAAGAGTTCCATTTGTTCCATGCACTATGATACATAGCGAAACCATCATGATGCTCAGCTACAGGAACTATATATTTAGCTCCAGCATCTTTAAAAATTTTAACCCACTCGTCTGCATTAAATTTTGGAGCTTTGAACATAGGTATAAAATCTTTATATCCAAATTTATCTTGAGGGCCATATGTTTTTATATGATAATTATAAACAGGATCTCCTTTGATATACATTCTCCTAGCATACCATTCACTTCCGTAAGCAGGAACAGTATAAACGCCGTAGTGGATAAAAATACCAAGTTTAGCATCAGTAAACCATTCTGGAATTTTATAATTATCCGCAATTGATGCTGAATCTGGTTTGAAAATATTTGTTCCTTCAGGAGATGTAGTGGTGCTAATATTTGGATAATATTTTTTATCCGAACAAGAAACAAGAAAAAGAAACGATAATAATATTATCGTACTATGTAAAATTTTTTTATTCATATTAAAATATTTATTTAGACTTGAATTTTCTTACTTATTCAAATATAAAATATATATTTTTAACTAAATAGTCCAAAAAAGCAAATGTATTTTTCTCCCCCCAAATCTTATATTTTTTCCCCCTTTAAAATTTATAATATCAGATATCTTTGTGAGTATATAAATAACTATAACTGAAAATTAAATAATATCTAAAACATTAATATGAAAAAAAATTTATTATTATATGTATGTGCC
Organism: Bacteroidales bacterium; assembly: GCA_041668045.1. Taxonomy (GTDB): domain Bacteria; phylum Bacteroidota; class Bacteroidia; order Bacteroidales; family UBA932; genus JBAYDV01. The sequence continues at coordinate 1,561 of JBAYDV010000080.1, forward strand.
GTATGTATTATAGTATTATCATCCTTTACTCAGGTTGACTCTAGGCAAAAAACTAAAATCGATAGTGATTGGAAATTTATTCTTCAAAGTCCAGATCTAGATAATTACAAAACATCTACAGATCTCTCAAAATGGCAAGATGTATGTATTCCACATACTTTTAGATTGGTCTCATTAACTTTAAATGATGTAAAAGATACACCTGACCAGAACACATTTATGAGGGAGACAGGTTGGTATAAAAGAAATATCAAAATAGGATCTAAAAATCGTAAATATTTTTTAAGATTCGAAGGATGCCATCAAAAAACAGTATTATGGATTAACGGTAAAAAAGTAGGTGAAAATTCTAATTCTGGATTTACTCCATTTATCTTTGATATAACTGAATATGTACATTTTAATGCTGAAAATCAGGTAACTGTATTAGCAGATAGTAGGAAAAGTGAAATTATACCTCCAGATCCTGGTCCTTTCGATTATGTGAATTTTAGTGGACTGTATAGAGATGTATATCTTATTTCTACTGAAAAATGTCATATTACATCTAATCTTAATTCTATAAAGTCAGGAATTACTATTACTACTCCATCCATGGATTTTTCATATGGAAATGCTATCATAGATATTAGAACAGAAGTTTTTAAATGAGGATAAGCTTAATAAAAATGTAAAATTAGTGCAGCGTGTAGTAGATAAAAATGGTAACGTTGTTTTGAAACTTTCACAGCAAGCATCAATTAAGTCTGGAAAATCACATTATTTTATACAAACTGGTGGAATTCAAGATAGTGTGCATTTCTGGTCACCAGAAAATCCATATTTATATCATGTAAATACTTCTCTCTATTTATGCGATAAAAGTGGTAATACTATAGATATTCTTGATCAAAAAAATAATGTCTTAGGATTACGAGAATTTCGTTTAGACCCAAAATTGGGATTTATTCTAAATGATAAACCTATTGAATTAATAGGATTTAATAGGCATCAACAGTACCCATATATAGGAGATGCTGTTCCTAATTCACTTTCCTATCAAGATATGTATCAGTTCAAACAATTTGGATTTAATGTCGTTAGAACTGCTCACTATCCTCAAGATGATGCATTGATAGAAGCTTGTGATGAACTTGGAATTTTAGTATATGAAGAAGCTCCGACTTGGATTAGGATATCTCAGCATCCTGCTTGGTATAAAAATCTTGAAAGTGCAGCCAGGGCGATGATTAGAAATCATAAGAATCATCCATCTGTAGTAATTTGGGGAGCAGGTATAAACCATAGAGGTAATGTACCAAGTATTAATTTTACTGTTAAACAAGAAGACCCTACCCGTTTAACAGCGTCTCAGAGCAGTCGTTGGACAGGATGGCAATGTAGTGGATATGCGGATATTTTCGCTAATATGAATTACGGTCCAGTAATTTGGGATCGTCATGAACCATTATTTGCTATGGAAGGGCGTCAAGGACCAGCAGTGATAGCGGAATATAAAAACGACCCAATGAAAACAGGAATGATTTCTTGGACAGCTCATGCATATTACACTTTTAATCATGGTGGACATTATCCAGGAACAGGAGGGTTTGCTAGAGGTGGAGCTATGACGATTTTCCGCTATCCAAGGCCTGGTGATTTATTTTGGTATCCTTCAGAACTTCGTTCAGAGCCATATATTTATATGGATGGTGATTGGACAAAAAATTTAAATACTCTTGTAATTTATTCAAATGCAGATCAAATTAAAGTTAGTGTGAATGGAAAAAATAGAGGATGTTTTCAACCATCTACTAATCCTGTATATGAAGGTTTAAATCATCCTCCATTTGAAATAAAAAATGTAAATTACGAGGAAGGGGAGATTAAACTTGTTGGATTTAAAGATGGACAAAAATTTTGCAGTCTTGTTAAACATACACCTCAAAAAGCGACTGCAATACATTTAATAGCAGATACTTTAGGTAGAGGTAAATATTGCCTTAATGCTGATGGAACTGATATTGTGGTAGTTCATGCTGAAATAGTAGATTCCTATGGTAATGTTATTAAAGATGCTACTAGTGATGTTAACTTTACCGTGACAGGAGAAGCAAATTTGGTAGGAGCAGGAGAAAATATAGGGGTAACACCAACGCATACAGAAAATGGAGTAGCTAGTGCATTAATAAGGGCTACAAGAAAAGCGGGAAGTATTAAAGTCGTGGCTTCAGCCAAAGGATTAAAATCAGCCTCTGTCGATCTTTTATCTCATGAAGATGAAATAGATATGATAAAAGCAAATGCTTACCCTATTCATGATTATGATGTCGCAAAAGTTGATATGGGGGCACCAGATCAGCTATTACAATTTGGATGGATACCATGTAATTGTTCTGAAGGTGCAGATTCTTTTATATTAAATCCAAAACAAGAGAATGTAAAAGCCGCTGGTATAGTAGGAAACAATCGTTTGAATGGAGTGAAATTTTCTGTATCTAGCACTACAAATTCTGGAATGCTTAGATGGTTAGGAGAAATGAATGTCATCGGTCGTCGTGGATATATTTATGGTGATGGCCTACTAGGTATTAACGATTCTAAAGGAGTAGTTATGACTATATCTGGTTTAAAACCTGGTAAATATAAACTTATTACTTACCATCATGCACCTAGTAGTAATACTGATATCATGGATCCTAATGCTGAAAAGTTGAAAAAATTAAAAATAAATAAAATTCCTTATGCAAATAAATTAGATGTGAAAGTAGTAGCATCTAATGAAGATGAAAAACTAGTAACTATTACAGAAGGTAAAGAAATACAATATACTCCTGTATCTACTGCAAATCTATATTTTGAAGTTAAGAATAATGTTCCTGTAAAAGTTTATTTAAAACCTATAGGAAAGAAAAAAGGTGTGTGGTTTAATGGTTTCGAAATATATAGTTTTAAATAAAATTAAAGTAAAATATGAAAAATAAATTAGTAACATCAATGATGATGTTAACATCACTTCCTATTGGTAATGTGATAGCTCAACCCAAAAAAAATCATAAGACATATAAAAGACCAAATGTCATTTTCGTAATGACAGATGATCAAGGGAAAAATGATTTAGCTTGTGAAGGTAATCTTTATATTCATACTCCTAATATTGATAAATTTTATAGTGAAGCTGTTCGTTTAGAGAATTATCACGTATCACCTACATCTGCACCAACACGAGCAGCTATAATGACTGGACGTTTCACTGATAGAACTAATTGTTTTCACACGATTGGAGGTCGAGATATAGTATTCGCAGATGAAGTTATGCTCCCTCAAATCTTTGCTCAAAATGGATATGCTACAGGGATGTTTGGAAAATGGCATATGGGGGATACATATCCATATAGACCAGAAGATAGAGGTTTTCAAGAAGTGGTTAATCTTCATGGAGGAGGAGTAGGACAGGCTATTGATTACTGGGGTAATGATTATCTTGATGATACATATTGGCATAATAGCGTTCCAACTAAATATAAAGGATATTGTACGGATGTATTTTTTGGAGAGGCTATGAAATTTATAAAGAAAAATGCGAAAGAAGGAAAACCATTTTTCGCATATATTACTCCGAATGCCCCTCATGGTCCATTAAATGTACCTAAATCCTATTATGATATTTATAAAAATGTTCAGATAAATGATAACGTCAGACGTTTTTATGGTATGATTACCAATATCGATGATAATTTTGCAAAACTTCGTCAGGAACTAACAGATTTAGGGATAGAAGATAATACTATCTTGGTATTTACCACTGATAATGGTACAGCTACAGGCGCAGGTACGTTTACTGCTGGTCTTAAAGGTCACAAAGGAAGTAAGTATGAAGGAGGACATAGAGTGCCTTTCTATATATATTGGAAAAATGGTAATATATATGGAGGAAGGGATGTTAAATCTTTGACTGCTCATGTAGATGTACTGCCTACTTTTGTAGATTTATGTAATATGAAATTTACACCGGTAAAAAAAATAGATGGAGAAAGTGTTAAACCTTTACTTGTCAATTCTAATTCTAAATGGCATAATAGATTTCTGTTATCAGATTCTCAACGACTTATGAATCTTGTTAAATGGAGAGCGAGCTCATTGATGACAGACAAATGGAGATTAGTAGATGGTAAAGAATTATATGATATTCATAATGATTTGGGTGAAACTCATAATATAGCAGTTCAACATCCAGATGTAGTTCAAGAATTACGATATGATTATGAACAACTATTTAATGATATTATAGAAGAAGGAGCCAATGAACGTACAGCATATATTTATGCAGGTTCTCCTTATCAAAAAGTAACTGATATAAATTGTTCTGAAATGCATTCAAATAAGCTAGGTTTTACTTGGCAACAACAAGGTTGTCTCATAGCCGAGCCAGGTATTAGAGGAGTGTATAAAATCAGATTCGTTACTGATGGAAAATATAAGATAACTCTATGCAGATATCCTCTTGAAAGTGGTTATAATATTAATCAACATATACCTGCGCAGAAACCACGTTTTGAAATTCAAAAACCTTTACCAGAATCTAATGATGTAGGAATGACTTCTGCAGAATTATATGTAGCACAAGTGAAAGGTATAAAAAAGGTACCAGAGAATAATGAAGGTGGACAGGGAATAATTTTTGAAGCTAATATTCCTGCTGGATACTATGATATGGAAGCCTTTTTCAATGATAAAGAAGGAAGACAATACCCAGCTTATTATATTTATATAGAGAAAATCGGAGAAGGAAATTTTTAATAAATAAATATTTGTTATACATTTATCGTCTGATAGAGTGAAAGTCGTTCTTTTATTCTTCAGACGATTTTTTACTTTATACAGACTTATGAAACAAATATTTATTACATTAATTTTTCTTTTGTGTTCAATTACTACTATGTTATCTCAAGAGAAACCTGAAATAAAATTAGGGGGTGCATTTCGTTTTAATTATAATTATTCAGATTGGAAACAAAATGAAAGTCAATATGGAGGCACATTAGGTTACGATGTTTTTATGCTATTGCCACATATTACATATGGCGATTTTGAAGCGAAAGCAGACGTGAGATTTTATTCTAAATCCTTTGGTGGAACGTTTTTAAAAGAAGGATATGGTCAATATAATATTAACAATAAAAGTAATGTTAAATTTGGACTAACTCTTGTTCCTTTTGGAATAGAAAGAGCAGCTTCTAATAGTTTTTTCTATAGTATTGGTTATTATATAGGCTTTGAGGACGATGATGATATGGGTGCTGTATATAATTATGATAATGGAAATTTTAGATTCACTGGTGGATTTTTCAAAAATGCTGATGCTTTTAATTATAGTGCTAATGCTCCAACTGATCCATCAAGATATGGTTATGATGTGGCAGGAAGTAACAAAGAAAATAATACATATGTAGCTCAAGGATTATATAGATTTGGAGATAATCTCAAAAGTGAAATAGGAGCCTCAGTATTATATGGAGGTCTTTATAATATTGATACTGAAAAAATGGGTAATCGTTATGCATTTGCTCTTAATTATGAGTTAACATATAAAAATACGAATCTTAAAGCTGAATATATTAGATTCGACTATAATCCAAAAAATAAAAGTGGAGATAACAGAAATCTAATAGTATTAGCAGCATATAATGCTCCAAGCGGTGAGGTCGCTAAAGGTAATTATTATACTCTAGGTATTTCGCACACCTGGTATTTTAAAAATAAATTATTTAAGAGGTTTAAAATATATAATGATTATAGTATTTTGACAAAACCTTTAAAAGGTGCGACTGATAGCCAATCTAATATATTAGGATGTAATTTTTCTAATGACCTGGTTTTTATTTATATAGATTTAATCTCTGGTAAAAATCACGCTTGGCTAGGAGGTGATTCAGAAGCAGCTTTTGCTATGGGCGATCGAGATGCTCATTGGCATACTAGATTTAATATGAACTTTGGTATATATTTTTAAAATAAAAATTTAAGCAATATAGAAATGTATAATAAAATATTAGATGATGTTCTAGAGTATTATGCCAGAACTGATATGAGTCAGATAGATCACACATTGAAAGTAACTTATTTGACAAGGAGAATAGCAGAAAAAGAAGGATATTCTAAACAAGCAGCTGATATATTGGAAACCTCTGCTTTACTTCATGATATCGGATGTCCTAATTCTAAACTTAAATATGGTAATACTTTACCAGCAAATCAAGAAAAAGAAGGTATGATAGTAGCTAAAGAAATATTATCATATGAAAAATACTCTAATATAGATAGCGAAATCAAGGAAAGAATAATAAAAATAGTAGGTGGACATCATCAAAAAAATAAAGCTATTGAATTAAAATTCATGCCATTATTCGAAGCAGATGCCATTATAAATATGACTGAAGGCTATTTTAAAAATTCTGATATAGCTCGCAGATTATTATCATCTCATACTTCATTACAAATATTTGATAAGATTTATCAATAAATAATAAAAGGATATATCGTCTCTGATATATCCTTTTATTTATATTACGAAAATGTTATTTCATTTCTTTATAAGCATTGATAAGTCCATTTGTTGAACTATCAAAATCTGAAACTTTTTCATCTTTCTCAAGAGATGGAAGAATCTGTTTAGCTAATTGTTTACCTAATTCTACTCCCCATTGGTCGAAGGAGAAAATATTCCAAATTACACCTTGAACGAATATTTTATGCTCATATAAAGCTACCAAAGAACCAAGAGTCTCAGGAGTTAATTTCTTAAATAATATAGAGTTAGTTGGACGATTACCCTCGAATTCTTTATAAGGAAGAAGCATAGCTATCTCTTCATCTGATTTACCTGCAGCTTTTAATTCAGCAGTTACTTCGTCTTTAGTTTTACCTACCATCAACGCACGAGTCTGTGCGAAGAAATTAGCAAGTAATTTTGGATGATGGTCAGATACTGGATTTTGAGAAATAGCAGGAGCCATAAAATCACAAGGTATTAATTTAGTTCCTTGGTGAATCAATTGGTAGAAAGCATGCTGTCCGTTAGTGCCTGGCTCTCCCCAGATTATAGGACCAGTTTGATAATTTACTTTATTACCATTACGATCTACTGATTTTCCATTGCTTTCCATATTGCCTTGTTGGAAATAAGCAGAAAAACGATGCATGTACTGATCATAAGGAAGAATTGCTTCAGTCTCGGCACCATAGAAATTATTATACCAAATACCGATAAGAGCCATGACTACTGGCATGTTCTCCTCTAATTTGCTAGATTTAAAATAATTATCCATTTTATGAGCGCCATCTAAGAATTTAGCGAAATTATCAAAGCCTATGCTACAGCATACAGAAAGACCAATAGCGCTCCAAACAGAGTAACGACCACCGACCCAATTCCAGAACTCAAACATATTTTTTGTGTCAATGCCAAATGCAGCTACACCTTCAGCATTGGTAGATAGAGCTACGAAATGTTTAGCTACAGCCTTTTCGTCTTTAGCTTTTTCTAAGAACCAGGATTTAGCTGAATTAGCATTAGTCATAGTCTCTAAAGTAGTAAAAGTTTTAGAAGCAATGATGAACAAAGTAGTTTCTGGATTTAAATCTTTTACAGTCTCTGCTATATGAGTTCCATCTACATTAGATACGAAATGAACGTTAATGCGAGTTTTATATGATTTTAAAGCTTCAGATACCATTAATGGACCAAGGTCTGAACCTCCAAT
>JBAYDV010000081.1:0-9255 GCA_041668045.1 Bacteroidales bacterium
CTTGGAATGAGTGGTCAAAGAAACGCTTTCGTCTCTAGTCTTCCTTTAGGATGGAAACAGAAATTGGCTTTTTCTATAGCTGTTATTCATAATCCTGAAATAGTTTTTCTTGATGAGCCAACTGGTGGTGTGGATCCTGTTACCAGGAGGAGTTTCTGGAATCTGATTTATGAAGCTGCTGAGAAGGGTACTACGGTTTTTGTTACTACACATTATATGGATGAGGCTGAGTATTGCGATAGGATTTCCCTTATGGTTAATGGTAAAATTATGGCGCTGGGTGCTCCTGATGATTTGAAGAAAGAGTTTAAAGTGGGAAATATGGATGAGTTGTTTTATTTGCTCGCTCGGGATACTTCTACTTTATAAACTGCTATTGTTTCAAAAAGCTCTAAAAATATTGCCTTAAAAAGAATATAAAATGAATAAATTGAGTCCATTTATAAGAAAAGAATTTTATCATATATTTAGAGATAAGAAGACTCTACTTATAATCTTCGTGCTGCCTATAGTGCTGATAACTTTATTCGGATTCGCTATACGGTCGGAGGTGAGGGATGCTACTATAACTATATTAGATAAATCGAAAGATGAGATGTCTATAGAGTTGACTAATAAGATTTTAGCTTCTAAATATTTTATTAATTCTGCTAATGTGCTTACGGATAGCGAATTAGATGAGAGGTTTAAGAATAAGGATATTTCTGTAGCTGTGATCATTCCTGACAATTTTTCCAGGGATTTCAAAAAATCAGGGACTACTACTATTCAAATTATAACAGATGCTACTAATCTGAATACTTCCACTATAATTAAACAGTATATTAGTTCTATTGTTTCAGCTTTTACTAAAGAGAAATTAAAGAGTCCATATATAAAAGATCCTATAAATATGTCTCTTAGACTCGTCTATAATCCAGAATTAAGAGATGTGTATATGTTTGTTCCCGGTCTTTTGGCTCTGATTCTTACATTGATATCAGCTATAATGAGTTCTGTATCTCTTACTAAAGAGAAAGAAACTGGTACTTTAAGTATTTTAAAGGTCTCACCTCTAAGAATATATCACATAATTATTGGTAAACTTATACCATATTTATTTTTGAGTCTTATAGATGTAATCATCGTTATAGCTATGAGTATTGCTATTTTCGATATGCCTATTAATGGGAGTTATATAATGTTATTCTTAGTTTGTATTATATTTTTGTTAACTGCTCTATCCATTGGAGTTTTCGTTTCTTCTATCACAGATACTCAACAAGGAGCATTATTGGTGTCTATTATCTCTCTTTTTCTGCCTACTACTCTATTGTCCGGTTTTATTTATCCTATAGAAAATATGCCTGTGATATTACAATGGCTTTGTCAAATATTTCCTGCTACATGGTTTATCGAGGCTATAAAAACGGTGATGATTAAGGGAGAGGGTTTTCATTTTATTTGGATGCAGCTTTTAGTTCTATCTTCAATGGCTATATTTTTTATAAGCTTAAGTATTAAAAAGTATAATAAAATTTAATCGCGTATTAATCTCAAGAATAAAAGTTATGAATGTAACATTAGAATTAATAAGAAAAGAGCTTTTACAGATATTTAGGAATAAGCTAATTATGAGGGTTATTATTATGGCTCCCGTAGTCCAACTTATAGTCTTAGTTTTCGCAGCCAATTTTGAGATTAAGCACCTTAACCTAGGTGTTATCGATAGAGATAATACAGCTTTATCGCATTCCATGAAAAATAGTTTCGTAAGTTCTGGATATTTTAAGATAAAAGATATTAGCAAAAATTATACTGAGGCTCTCAAAGAATTCGATAAAGAAAATGTAGATATTATCTTAGAAATCCCTGATAATTTCGAACGAGATTTAAAGAATGGCATTCGTCCTAGCATATTTCTCGCTGTAAATGCTATAAATAGCATGAAAGCTGGAGTAGCCTCATCATATATAGCTAAAACGATGGAGACTTACTACACGTCAGATGCTTTTCAAAAAGCCACCAAAATAATCAGTTCAAGTCAATCTAGTATAAACATAGAATATTCAGATTGGTATAATCCTCATTTAGACTATAAGTCCTACATGCTTCCTGGTATTTTATGCGTTATCATCACTATCATGGGCATACTTCTTACAGCATTAAATGTAGTCAGAGAAAAAGAAATAGGAACTATAGAACAGTTAAATGTCATCCCTATAACTAAAGCACAGTTCATTATTGGTAAATTAGTTCCTTTTTTATTAGTTGGCATTGTGCAATTTACACTTGGAACTATCATAGCTGTGAGTCTTTTCTCTTTACATATTGAGGGTAGTATTTTCTTATTATATATTATGATATTTGTTTATCTTTTCGTCATATTAGGCATAGGATTTTTCATCTCTTTAATATCAGAAACTCAGTCACAAGCTATGTTCGTATCTCTTTTCTGTATGTTCATATTTATTTTAATGAGTGGACTATTCACTCCCATAGAAAGTATGCCTTATTGGGCACAAAAAATCGTAATGGTAAATCCTACATATTATATGGTAGATGCTATGCGTTTGATAATATTAAAAGGCAGCACATTCTATAATGTCATCAGAGATTTCTCAGTACTACTAGCTATGGGAGTAATAATAAATTTAATGACTTTTAAATTCTACAAGAAAGTAAATTAATAAATTCTGATAAATGAAAAAGACCAATCAAATCAATGACTGGTCTTTATAATATATATCTAATATCTTACTTTATTATACAGTAAGTATTTCTTTTTCTTTAACAGCTATAATCTCGTCAATTTTCTTAGTGAAATTATCTACTATTTCCTGTACATCTCCCTCTGCATCTTTTTCCAAATCTTCTGAAAGACCATCTTTCAATGCTTTTTTAAGAGACTCTAATGCATCACGACGAGCATTACGTATAGAAATTTTAGCTTTTTCTCCTTCAGCTTTACATCTTTTCACTAAATCTTTTCTACGCTCTTCAGTCAAAGCTGGAACAGTAATAAAAATATGTTCTCCATTATTTTGAGGAGTAAGTCCTAAATTAGCATCAATGATAGCTTTCTCTATAGCACTCAAAAGTTTTTTCTCCCATGGCTGAACAATGATAGTTTTAGCATCTGGAGTAGTAACACTAGATACCTGAGGTAGTGGAGTCATAGCGCCATAATATGAAACCATAACACTTGAAAGAATAGAAGGACTAGCTTTTCCTATTCTATAAGTTTTAAGCTCTTCTTCTAAATGTTTAAGAGAATCTTGCATCTCCATTTGAGCCATATCTATAATTTCTTTTGGATCTTCCATAATATATTTGATTTTAATTATACTTTATTTATTTACGATGGTTCCTATTTTCTTACCTTCAAGAAGAGCATACAAATTACCTTCTTTATTCATATCGAATACTGCAATGCTCATATCATTATCCTTACACATCGCGAATGCTGTCGAATCCATTATTTTCAGACCATCAGCCAAGGCTTTATCAAAACTTAGATTATCGAATTTTACAGCATTAGAATCTTTCTCAGGATCAGCTGTATAAATACCATCTACCCTAGTACCTTTTAACAATACATCAGCACCTAATTCACAAGCACGCAAAGCTGAAGCTGAATCTGTAGTAAAAAATGGACTTCCTGTTCCGCCAGCTATTATCGACACCCCACCCTTTTTCATAAATGCTAACGCAGCATCTCTAACATAATATCGGGCAATAGGTTCCATAGGAGTCGAAGTGAATACCTCTGCAGGTGCACCAGCTGACTTAATAGCCATAGATAAGGCAATACTATTTATCACAGTAGCCAACATCCCCATCTGATCACCTTTAACCCTGTCGAAACCTAACTTAGTTCCTGATAATCCGCGAAATATATTTCCACCTCCTATTACGATAGCTATCTCTACTCCTTCTTTAGCCACTGCTACTATTTGTTTAGCATACACAGCCAACATATCTTCATCTATTCCTTTTCCTGTAGTACCGCCTATACTTTCGCCACTAAGTTTTAATAAAACTCTTTTATATTTCATCTTATTTATTATTATTTTCGATTATTTTAGTAACAAAAATAGCAAAAATATTATGAAAATACCAACTAAGAATATATCTTTGCTGAATATTAGAAATCTATTATAAAATAATAGAAATATTAACACACAATTATATTATAACATAAAATTACATTTATATGTCAACTAAAATTTCATCATCAATAGGAAAAAAACTGATAATGAGTATTTCAGGATTATTCCTTCTTATCTTTTTATTAGTCCACCTAACTGTTAATTCTCTATATTTATTTAGTGACGAAGCATTTAGAGCTGGATGTGAATTTATGGCACTTCCTATTGTAACCATAATAGTTCCTATTTTGGCAGCTGGTTTTCTAGTTCATATCATATATGCTTTAATATTAACCGTTCAAAATTTAAAAGCTCGTGGTAATATAAGATATGCTGTTCCTACTAAAACGATCACCGATTCATGGGCAGCAAAGAATATGATTTACTTAGGAGTTATTATTCTTGGATTTTTGGTTTTCCATCTTACTCACTTCTGGGCACACATGCAGCTTCAAGACTTCTCAGGTAATGAGATGACTGATCCTATTAAATTAATGATCGGAACATTCAAACCTGTATGGACATTAATTTTATACATCGTATGGTTCGTAGCTTTATGGCTTCACCTGACTCATGGTTTCTGGAGTGCATTCCAAACTCTAGGATGGAGTGATGACAATTGGAGAAGATTCGTTAAAATCGTTGGAATAGTTATCGTTACAGTAATCTGCTTAGGTTTTGTTACTGTCGGCGTTTATGCTCATCTTAGAGCTACAGGTACTATGCCAAGAGAGTATATCGCTCCTGCTTCAGAAGCAGTAGCAGCTCTTATTCCTATGATATAATATATATTAAATCAATAGACTTATTATCCCGTCAGATATAAACATATATCTCGACGGGATTCTTATTTTAGTCACATTCTCTTTTTTATCGAAAGTCTTTATTATTTCACCTTTCTCCACTAAGGAGTTTAATGTATTTTCAAAAGTTTCAGGCAATATTAGATTATTACCTTCCGAATCCTTCGCTGACTTTAATAACTCTAAAGACAAACCTTCAATCTTTCTTAAACCAAGCATTATATATTCTTCATATATAGCAGCATTCGTAAGCACTTCTTCCCCTCTTATCTTACTAAGATTCTCTTTATCTATAAAATTATCAACCCTAACATAATTTTTAAGACTAGCTTTATTCCAAAATCTTTTATACCCAATAAATGAATGTGCTGCCGGTCCGAAACCAAGATAAGGTTCTCTCTCCCAATATGAACTATTATGTTTCGATTTATATCCAGGAAGACAGAAATTAGAAACCTCATATTGAATATATCCAGCCTCTTTCAACTTTTCCTGTAATAATGAATATTGCCTGGCACAGAACTCATCACCAGGCTCTTTATATCGTCCTTTAGCATATAATTTACCTAATCCACTATCCTCTTCTATACTCATCTGATAGGCAGAAATATGCTCTGGCCTAAGTTCAAGCATAGTATCTATATCCTCAGACCACTCCTCTATAGATAAACCCTCATACCCAAAAATTAAATCCATAGAAATATTATTAAAGCCATTCTCTCTTAATAATTTATATGAAGATTTTGCTTCTGAAGCACTATGACGCCGACGCATCCATTTTAGATGTTTATCATGAAAACTCTGTACCCCCATACTCACACGAGATACATGCATAGCTTTCATCGTCTCGCATAATTCTCTAGAAACATCATCAGGATTAATTTCTATGGTAAACTCTTGAAGTTCTGCACCAGGATATTTTAAATCTACAGCTCTCTTAATATCTAATAATTGCCTTTTAGTCAACACAGAAGGAGTACCACCTCCTATGTATAATGTACTAGGATTTATTATTATCGTCGATTCTGATATTTCTTGAATTATTTTTTTCACATACTCATCTTGCATACCTTTTTTTACTTCGGAATAAAACCCGCAATAAATACAAAAGGTATTACAGAATGGTACATGGATATAAATTCCTGCCAATCTAATATTGTTTTTACGGAATTATTTTAGCAACAAATCAGCAGATCCTAATTCTCCTTGTTCGGTGAAAGCATCTACAGTGTAAACTCCTTTTCTGAAGCCAGCCTCTGATGAGAAATATAAACTAACTTCTATCTCAGCCCCTTGATAATCTACTTCACGTTTAGCAGAATAAATTAATTTCTCTCCTTTGAAATTAAAAATCTGTCCAGCATCAGTAGTCATTAAGATTCCATCAGGATCTTTTACTCTAATATAAACATCTAAAAGTCCTTTTTTAGCTATAGAATTTTCTACTAAGAATAAATCTGTTTTTAACTTAACAGCTCTTGAACTTCTATTAGTTTCTTTAGCAGAACGATTGATAGCCACTAAAGTAATACCACGGCCTTTTATTACAGCTCCTTGTTCTACTTTTTTAGCATACTCTTTGGTCGTTTTCGTTAAATCTTGATACTTCTTCTCAGATTTTCTAGCTTTTTCGCGTGCTAGTTCAGCATCTTTTCTTAAAGTTATATTCAAAGTATTAAGAGAATCTATCTGCACAATATAATGCTTCATGATAGTACGAAGCGTACCGACTTCTTTCTGGTATTTTCTGATTTGAGCACGGTTAGCTGCATTAGTTTCCTTAACTCTTACCACCAATTGTCTTAATTTTTCTTTTTCTCTATTAAGATCAGACTGTAATGTATCATTATCTGTAGATAATTCAGAATAATCACTCTGCAATTCCACGATTTGAGTAGTCAATTGATCTTTTTCTACATTTAATTCTTTTATTAAAGATCCACGATCGATGGTTACCCAAGCGAGAACACCCAGTAAAATAATAGCTACTACAGATAAGATTATTACTATAGTTTTAAGTAGGTTTTTCGATTTAGTTTCTTCTGCCATAATTTTTTTCTTTATTTACACTACAAAAATAGTAAAATAACTATATTTGTACTATTATTTACATAAAATATTTAAAATGAAATACATAATACGTTCCTTAAAATTTTTCTTAAAGATTCTAGTACTACTTTGTATCATTATTTTCGTTATGACTATCTTCACTCCAGATGTATCTTTCTCAGATACTTTTTCAAATAATGGGAAGCTATTTTCCGAGGGGTCATTACCTAAAATGTTAGCATTTTTAATACTATGTTCTGCTATCTATCCTGCTCTTACATATGTTAAAAAAGAAATATTTATCGACGGTAGCTACGATGACTTCAAAGATGTAATAAACGAAGTTTTCGAATTATCTGAATATGTATTCGTTAGCGATAATGGTGACTCTGTAACTTATAGAAAAAAGAGCAAATTCGCTAGATTTAATCGTTTATATGAAGATCAGATAACCTTAACTAAAGGAGAAAGTCCTTTATTTCTTAGTGGTCTTAGAAAAGACCTGATGATGATAAGTAATCGTATAGAATACAAGGCGAAAGAAAAAATGGATTCCAAATCTAACGAATCCAATAATTTATAATATTATGAAAATAGTTAAAGACTATGACAATGCTTTTTCTGCTAATTTAGCAAAAGGCCTTCTCGAGAGTTCAGGCATACATGCATACGTGTACAACGATAACATAGGCTACATTACCGGGCTTTCAAATAAAAGTTTACTATCTATCAGATTAGGAGTTGATGACGCAGACTATGAAAATGCTTTAGAAATTTTAAATACCTCTAGTATAGAAAACGAAGCTAATCTTAATAGTGAAGCTGCTAATAGTGAACTAGAAGAAGATAATTCTTAGTGATTAAATTGTTTCAGACGATATAAAATAAAAAAGCTTCTTAAAAAATTAAGAAGCTTTTTTTTCCTTATTTAAATAAGGTGCTCGAGACGAGAATCGAACTCGTACGGACATTTCTGCCCACAGGATTTTAAGTCCTGCGTGTCTACCAATTCCACCACTCGAGCTAATTGGACTGCAAATATAAAGGAAAAAATTTATTCTACAAAAAAAAACTATTAATTTTTAATATTATTCTAATTGAAGAACAAAACCTCCTCCTGGAGCCATGTGAATTTTTATTTCTTTAGTTACTTTTATAAGTTTCTTTTTAAAATCAGTCCCAATTTTATCTGCATTTATACCATCCACATATGCAATTGCTGTAGTAGCTGGAGATTCTACCCCTATCTGTCTAGCTATATCATCAATATTTAGAGTAATATCACGTGCTGTCCAATTATTAAGTCCTCCTATATACCATTTTTTTCCACTTCTGCGTGCTGTTACTATATATTTACCCATTTCTCCTTGTATTGTTTTACTTTCATCCCAAATAGTAGGAATACTAGCTATAAAAGCAGTAGATATGGGATTCTTCTCATAATTAGTTGGAGAATCACACAGCATACATAATGGTGAGAAGAAAACTATATATTCTGCGAATTGATGGCATCTTGTTCCTTGACTCATAGGTCTAGAATTAGAAGGATAATATTGTAATCTTAAAGCATTATTCATAGCTCCTTGAGTATAATCCATAGATCCTGCTATCATTCTAATATAAGGAAGCTGCACATCATAAGACACTTGATCATAAGTGGTTGGCTGCCATTTCATTTGTTCAAGGCCATTGACTCCTTCTATATTTAAAATATTAGGATATGTCCGTTGAATGCCAGCTGGTTTAAATGAGCCATGAAGATCTACAAGTAAATGATATTTAGCACACATCTTAGCAGTTCTTTCATTAAAATCAACTAAAGTTTGGTCGTCACCATTCATGAAATCTACCTTAAATCCTTTAACTCCTATACCACTATAATATTTACATACATTTTCCATATCTCTATCGAAGGCATAATATCCTGCCCATAAAATAATTCCCACTCCTCTTTCTTTACCATAATCAACTAAATCTTTTATATTTATCTCAGGTACTACTTTCATAAGATCATATATTTTATTGACGGCCCAACCTTCATCTAAAATGACATACTCTATGCCATTTTTGGCAGCGAAATCTATATAATATTTATAAGTTTGATTATTGACACCTGTCTTAAAATCGACACCTTCCAAATTCCAATCATTCCACCAATCCCATGCTACCTTACCTGGCTTAACCCATGATACATCTCCAATCAAGTTTGGTGTAGCCAGTTTATATGTCATAGTAGAATTCGCCAATTCCACATCATTTTTAGAAATAATAGC
>JBAYDV010000082.1:0-8749 GCA_041668045.1 Bacteroidales bacterium
AGTACCACTACAGTAGTTCCGCCACTAGCTAATCCTCTATTTGTTACTCTGCTAAATTCCCAGTAGTACCACTACAGTAGTTCTGCCACCATAGTTTCACCGCAGTAGTTCCGCCGCCATAGTTCCACTACCGAAGTAGTCAGGCCACCATAGTTCCTCTGCTATAGTTCCACGACCGAAGTAGTCAGGCCGCCACAGTTCCGCCAACACAGTTCCACCACCTAAGTAGTCACGCCGCCATAGTTCCACCACCATAGAGCGGTGCTATTTTTTACGATTGACTCTTTCGCGGACACCACTAAGAAAAGTCTTCATTTTATCGGAATTTTTAGTCTCCACTATAGCTTTCAACTCCTCCATAGCCAAAATGATTTTATCCAACTGGCTAGGAGTGTGTGGGTTAAATAAAATCTCTTGAAGCAAATAATCATCCTCAGAGAGAAGCCCATGAGTGATAGCCAGATGCTTCTTAAAAGTCGTACCTGGAGCATCAAGATTCTTCATGACAGAACCAAAGGCCAATGTAGTAGCAAAAGGAATAGACAATGAATAAGCAACCACTTCATCATGCTCCTTGAATGTATATTCACATACATGAAGATTTAACTTATCAAAAATACTTCTAAAAAACTCAATACCCTTTAGAGAAACACCAGAATCATTAATAATGATCGCATTCTCAGTCTGTAAATTATCCAAACGAGCGAAAGTAGGTCCGAACATAGGATGAACAGAAACATATTCGAAGCCAGCAGTCTTATAAAAATTCTTCAAATCAGTTTTAACAGAAGCAATATCAGCTAAAATACAACTATCCAGCTTCTGACCGGAATCATCCAATAAAAAAGGAATAATCTCTTTAAAAGAATTAACGGTATAATTTAAAGTCACACAATTCAGAACCATATCTGGATGGAAATCCACGACCTCACTATACTTAGAAAAACGTTGCACGTTATAGACGAACCTTAATTTCCTAGGATCTTTATCCAGAACAGCTACATCATGATCAAAACTTAAAAGATCTGTAAAAAAAGACCCCATTTTACCAGCACCAAGAATCAATATTCTCATAATAATATTTATATGCGAAAGGTTTATTAATTAACGTTTTTATTATGCATGTTTAACTGCGTCTGAACTGACTCTTCATGTATAAGTTTCATAATATCAGATACGAAATCAGGATTCATATTAAGCTCCTTAGCCGTTTTATTAAGTTTCTCTTGAATCTCCTCATAACGTTTAGACTGAAGAACAGGCATATTATGTTCCTTCTTATAAGTTCCAATTTCACGAGAAATATCCATCCTATCCGCAAGTAAAGCCAATAAAGAATTATCTATTTCATCTATTTTTTTACGAAGAATATTAATATTCTCAGTAGTCGTTGTATTATTTCTCACTACTAACATCTTAATAGTATAATCTAAAACTTCTGGAGTAATCTGCTGTTTAGCATCGCTTAAAGCAGAATCAGGATCACAATGAGACTCTATCATCAAACCATCCAAATTCAAATCCATAGCCTGTTGAGAAAGAGGCCCTATAAGTTCGCGTTTACCTCCCATATGACTAGGATCACAAATAATAGAAATATTAGGATATCTACGACGAAGCTCGATAGGAATCTGCCAAAGGGGATCATTACGATAAATAGATTTCTTAGAAGAACTAAAACCTCTATGAATAACTCCTATTTTACGAAGACCTGCACAATACAAACGCTCGATAGCACCACACCATAACTCAAGATCAGGATTTACAGGATTTTTGACAAGAACAGGAATATCCGTTCCCTTCAAAGCATCAGCCACATCTTGCATAGCGAAAGGATTTGTCACTGTACGAGCACCCATCCATAAAATATCGATACCAGCCTTCAATGCCTCGAAAACATGTTGAGCCGTAGCTACCTCTATAGTAGTTAACATGCCAGTTTTTTCTTTAACCTCTTTCATCCAAGCTAATCCTTCGACGCCAACACCCTCAAATCCACCTGGTTTAGTACGAGGTTTCCAAATACCAGCCCTGAAGATTTTAATGCCATTCTCGGCTAATTTAGTAGCAGTCTCCATAACTTGTTCCCTACTTTCAGCGCTACATGGACCAGCGATAATAGTAGGTTTTCCCTTTTCCATTCCGGGAAAAACAAGTTTGTTTAGTTCCATTTTCATAATATCTATTTTTTTAGTGATTTTTTAATTCTTAAAAGTGCTTTGCTCAATGTCTCTTTATCACAGCAAAGCGATATTCTTATATAATTTTCTCCCTCAGATCCGAAAATGCTGCCAGGGGTCAAAAAAACGTGAGCATCATACAATACCCTATCACATATATCCTCGCCTCTGACATATTCATTTCCTTCCGCGGCAATGTTCTTACCTCCCTCCGTATTATTATCATCACGAACATATGCACTAGAGATAGTTGAAACCTTAGGACATTTGCCCCATAGGAATAGACCAACCTGGCCATCACGCACTGTAGCTCCCACATTTTCCAAAATCTCACGAGCCAAATCACGCCTATCAGAATAAGTCTTATTCATATCGTCAAACCAAGACTTAGGAGCATTAAGAGCCTTTATAGCAGCAGCTTGCAGGCCACGAAACATCCCAGAATCCATATTACTCTTAACACGCAATACCCAAGAAACGAATTGAGCATTAGAATTTAAAACTCCGATTCTCCAACCAGGCATATTAAAAGATTTACTCATAGAATTAAGCTCGATGCAAATATCTTTCGCACCAGGAACACTTAAAATACTAATCGGCTTATCATTCAGAATAAAACTATAAGGATTATCATGACAGATAATTATATTATGTAGCTTACCAAAAGCTACTAATTTCTCGAAAATCTCCATAGAACCATTAGCTCCAGTAGGCATACTAGGATAATTACACCACATTAGTTTAACCCTGGACAAATCTATCTCCCCAGCATCATTAGCACGCTCAAGCTCCTCAAAATCAGGCATCCAGTTATTCTCCTGGCGCAGTGCATAAGAAATTAATTTCGCGCCAACTAATTTAGAAACAGAAGAATACGTAGGATAGCCAGGATTTGGAATTAACACACCATCACCAGGATTAATAAATGCCATAGAAATATGCATAATACCTTCTTTACTTCCCATTAATGGAAGGACCTCTTTATTTGGATCGAGCTCAACTCCATACCATCTCTTATAAAAAGAAGCGAAAGCCTCTCTTAATTCAGGAGTTCCCACATAAGGTTGATAACCATGAGCATGAACATCATGAGCCATCTCAGTAAGAGCATCTATAGTATCGCCCGAAGGAGGAAGATCAGGACTCCCAATGCCTAAATTTATAACATCATCTCCAGATGCATTCATCTCAGCTATCTCTTTTAACTTCTTAGAGAAATAATATTCCTCCACATGGCTGATTCTTTCTGCCGGTACGATTTCTGATTTATTAAAACCTATATTTTTCATTTCTCTAATCTTAAATTACTTAGCTTCTTGATACTCTCCTAATATCTTAAATTCTTTAGTCAAAGGCTTAATAGCGTCCACTGCACCACGATACCTATTATAATCATCGAAAATAAGATTTATATAAAATTGATATTCCCACTCCTGACCAATAATCGGAATAGACTGAATCATCGTTAGATTCATATCATAAAAAGAAAGCACAGATAAAACCCTCGAAAGACTACCAGACTTATGCGAGAGAGAAAACACTAAAGATGCTTTATTTTTTATGGCAATAGCCTGACGGATGCCGTGTGTTTGACCGTCGTTGTATGCTTGAGCTTCGTCTAATGTTTGGATTTCGCTACATTCTTGACTATCCTCCTCATCTCTAGAAAGGATTAAGAAACGAGTATAATTCTTTTTATTCGTCTCTATCCCATTAACTAAAACATCAAGTCCGTAAATCTTAGCAGCCACCTCAGGACAAATAGAAGCATGATCAAGCAAATTATTATCCTTTATCCATTTAGCACTTCCTGCGGTATCATCAGTCTCCACTAGCTTTACATCAGAAAGTTTTTCCAGAAAATCCTCACACTGCATTAAAGCCATGGGATGTGAATTAACTTCTCTAATATCACTTAATTTAACACCAGGAATTACAGCTAATGCATGTTTTATCCGAAGCTTATACTCACCAGTAATCTTCAAACCATTCTCAAGAATTAATCTATAATTCTGTAAAATACTACCTGCGATAGTATTTTCAATAGCCATTATCCCGATAATATCTTTATTATCTCTAACTAATTTAGCTAACTGTGTAAAAGAAAAGCAATCAACTATATCTAAATCACGATTATGGAAATACTCCATAGCTGCTATATGATGATTACATCCTTTTATTCCCTGAATGGCTATTTTCTTGTTCATAATTATTAATTACTTTTATAAAAAGTCAAAAATCAGTTAAGTTTTGACTAAAAAAAAACTCCCGCTTTTGCAGGAGTTTATAAATTTCTTCATGATTGAATATTACATGCAAACTCCTGCTCTTACTCTGTAGTAAAAGTAATAAAAGAAAAAGAATGAATGAATATTTGTAATCATGGGTGCAAATTTAATGTTTTTTTTCAATTAAGTTACTATTTTTGTTAAATATTTTAGATAAACATGGTCATGTATTCAAATAATATAGGGAGGTAAAATATTGGATAAAATTAATAGTGAACAGAAAAACTTACTATGTGTAAGTATAAATGATAAATCATTTGAAAAATGTAAGCTAATAGCTGAAAAATGTGATTTTGTGGAACTCCGTCAAGATTTATGTCATCTCGAAAGTACTGAGTTACAGCAAATAATAAAAGCACATCCAAATATGATTTTTACCTGTCGTCACTCAAAAAATGACAATACAGAAAGAGAAGCTCTTGAATTTACGCGTATCGCGATAGAATCAGGAACTAAATTTGTCGATGTCGATATTAACTCTGGAATAGAATATATAAACCAGGTAAAAGAGATAAAAACATCATCGGTCTCTAATACTAAATTAATAATATCATCACACGATTTTTATAAAACACCAGAAAATGATGAACTATACTCTATATATAATAGGTGTATAGAATATGGTGCAGATATTGCCAAAATAATAACAACTGCTCAAAATACAGCAGATGCAGTAAGAGGGCTTCGTTTATTATCCAAAGAACTTCCTCTAAAAAAATCTAAATATAAAACTATACCTATAGTTACTTTCGCTATGGGAAAAGCTGGTAAGTTTACTCGTCTGATGTGTCTTAAGCTAGGTGCTCCATGGACTTACGTTTCTTATGGTGCAGGTAATGAGACAGCTCCCGGTCAATATTCTTATTCTGAGATGTGTCATTTATTATCTGAAAATTCATATCCATATAAGTTTTCACCTAAACGATTTACTAAAAAGGATGCATCAAGAGTAGTAGAGATTTCTATACCATGTTCTAAAAGTGTATCTCAACGCGCTATATTAGCAGCATGTCTTTCGAAAGGCACTTCAGTATTGAACAACTATAGTGAATGTAATGACTCTGCTGCAGCCCTAAGGATAATACAAAAGCTGGGATGTGAAACTAAACTATCAGGACGCACATTAACTATAACGAGCCCTGGAGTAGAAGATCTAAACGATATAGATTCTATAAATGTATCTGAGAGTGGAACATTGGCTCGTGTTATGTTAGTAATCTCTACATTCCTTAATAAGAACCATTCTGTAGTTATAGATGGAGAAGGTAGTTTATTAAATAGAAATCTTGAAGAGTCTATTAAAGCTTTGAGAGTAGCAGGAGTGGATGCAGAGTCTGTAAATAATACTCTTCCTATTAAAGTGAATGGACATATAAGTAAGAAAAATATCGTTTTCTCAGGAGCTAAAAGTTCTCAGATAGTTACAGGTTTTTTAATGACTCTGCCTCTTTTAAATCAAGATACAGAACTAGTAATTACTAATCCGACTAGTGTTCCTTATCTGAATCTGACTTGTGATGTGTTGTCAAAGTTTGGTATAAATATCCAACAAGAGATAGTTTATAGGGAATCTGAAGATATAGCAGAATCTGATGTTATTGAGAAAATATATTATACTATAAAAGGAGGGCAATGTTATAAAAGTGTAGATATGTTTTTGGAATCGGATTGGAGTTCTGCCGCTTTTTTCGCCGTAGCAGGTGCTATTTCTCCAAATTCTCCAGATGTAATTTTAAAAGATATGAATATGAATAGCTCGCAGGCTGATATGGCTATTGTGAAAGCATTGCGTGATGCACGAGCTAAGGTGAAGATAGTTTCTAAGACTGATGATGATGCTAATAATGTAGCATTGCCGCATAAAAATGAGAGAGTAGATATAAGAATTTCACATGGTCGTTTTAGTTCGAGTTATTTATGTATTATGTCTGTGGATAGTCCAGATTTATTTCCTATATTGTCGGTGTTGCTCTGTTTTAATGAAGGTGGCACTATAGGTGGTATTTCTCGTTTATATGCTAAAGAAAGTAATAGGGCAGAGGCTATTTTTTCGGAGTTGACGAAATTAGGTGCAGATGTGGATTTAGATGATATACACGATTCTATGGAGGTACAGGGCGATATTAAGTCTAAAAGTAGTAGAATTCATGGATCTTATATTAGCGCTCATAATGACCATAGGATGGCTATGAGTTTGATCGTCGCTTCTATGTTCGCTGACGGTGATATTTATCTTGATGATATATCTTGTATAAATAAGTCATTCCCAGATTTTCTTGACGAGATTCAAAAGTTTTGATAATCTGAAAATTATTACTACCTTTGCAGCCCCCTAAAAATAGGGAAATCGCAACAAAAAATATTGTATTAACTTAAAAATCAAGAAAGTGGACACACAAAGTTACAAAACAGTGTCGGCTAACCCACAAACCGTAACAAAGGAATGG
The DNA here is from genome assembly GCA_041668045.1 of Bacteroidales bacterium. Classification (GTDB taxonomy): domain Bacteria; phylum Bacteroidota; class Bacteroidia; order Bacteroidales; family UBA932; genus JBAYDV01. Next base: position 6,916 of record JBAYDV010000082.1, read on the forward strand.
GTAGTCATAGATGCCACTGACCAGGTAGTCGGTCGTCTTGCTTCCATGGTAGCATATATGCTTCGTGGAAAAAACAAGGCAAACTTTACCCCAAATACGGATTGTGGAGATAACGTAATCGTTGTCAATGCTGAAAAAGTTCGTTTTACAGGTAAAAAATTTACCGATAAAGTTTATATCCGTCATTCAGGATATCCAGGTGGTCAGAGTTTCGAGACTCCAAAAGAGTTTATGGCTAAAAAACCGACCGAAGTATTAAGGAAAGCTATTAAGAATATGCTTCCTAAGAGTAGACTTGGTTCAGTTATGTTCCGTAACCTTTATTTATATGAAGGTCCAGAGCATCCTCATGAAGCACAGTCTCCAAAAGAAATTAAAATTAACTATAAAAAAGTAAATTAAACCGAGTATGGAAGTATTTAACGCCCTTGGAAGACGTAAATCAGCAGTTGCTCGCGTTTATGTTGCAGCTTCTGGAAAAGGTAACATTACTATTAACGGAAAAGATCTTCAAGATTATTTCAAAGAAGAGACTCTTCGTTATATAGTACGTCAACCTTTAACAGTTACAGATACTCTTTCTAATTTTGATATCAAAGTCAATTTAGATGGAGGTGGAATTAAAGGACAAGCAGAGGCTTTACGCCTAGCTATAGCTCGCGCTCTATGTAAAATAGACGAAGAAGCTTATCGTCCAATTCTTAAATCTAGTGGATTTCTTACCCGCGATGCTCGTATCGTTGAGAGAAAGAAACCTGGTAGACCTGGTGCACGTAAACGTTTCCAATTCAGCAAACGTTAGTATTTGCTATTGTTGATGACCAACGCACAGTAGTAGTTTCAAATATTAGGACCTATATATTATATAGTTACCATAATATTGTTACACTGCGGAAAATTTAGGAGATCGATGAAATATCGCTACTCCCAAATTAATAAAAAGAGAATTTAGTATGCTGAGTAGCTTACTAAGAAAAAATTAAAAAAACATTTATTAAAATGCCAAGAACTAATTTCCAAGATTTATTAGATGCAGGTGTTCATTTTGGACACATGAAGAGAAAATGGAATCCTAAGATGGCTCCTTATATTTTTATGGAGAAAAATGGAATTCATATTATCGACTTGCATAAAACAGTCTTAAAAATAGATGATGCAGCGAATGTTATGAAACAATTGGCTCGTTCAGGCCGTCGTATTCTATTCGTTGCCACCAAAAAACAAGCAAAAGAGATTGTAGCTGAAAAAGCACAATTAGTAAATATGCCTTATGTAACTGAGAGATGGCCAGGTGGAATGTTAACTAACTTCCCAACTATCCGTAAATCAGTTAAGAAAATGAACACTATCGACAAAATGATGTCAGATGGTACATTTGATACATTGGCTAAAAGAGAAAGACTTCAAGTAACTCGTCAAAGAGCAAAACTTGAAAAAAACTTAGGTTCTATTTCAGATCTTAATCGTTTACCAGCTGCTCTTTTCGTAGTTGACGTACAAAAAGAGATTAATGCAGTGAAGGAAGCTAATCGTCTAAATATCCCTGTAATCGCTATGGTTGATACATGTTGCGATCCTACAATGATTGATTACGTGATTCCTGCTAATGATGATGCTGCTAAATCTATCGATATAGTCGTAGATACAGTATGTCAAGCAGTGAAAGAAGGTTTAGAAGAGAGAAAATTAGCTAAAGAAAAAGAGAAAGCAGCTCAAGATAAAGCTAAATCTGAAAAAGGAACTGATAAGAAAATTCGTTCTCGCAAAGCAAAACCTGCAGTAGCTAAGGAAGAAGCTCCAAAAGCAGAAGTAAAAGCTGAGGCTCCAAAAGCAG
>JBAYDV010000083.1:0-8739 GCA_041668045.1 Bacteroidales bacterium
GTCAACCTCTGCCTCATTGGCTATCGCTAGTAAATGCAAAACAGTATTCGTAGAACCTCCCATGGCTATGTCCATTGACATGGCATTCATAAATGCTTCGCGTGTAGCGATGCTTCTTGGCAACACGGACTTATCTTCGTCGTAATAATATTTTTTAGTGTTTTCAACTATTTGTTTAGCTGCTCTTTTGAAAATATTTTTTCTATTAGCATGGGTAGCTATAACAGATCCATTACCGGCTAGCGACATCCCAAGTGCTTCACTTAGACAATTCATAGAATTAGCAGTAAACATCCCCGAACAAGAACCACAAGTAGGACAGCCGATTTGTTCTATTTGTGCCATCTTTTCTGGGGATATACTTTTATCTGCTGCTTTTACCATGACATCTACTAAATCGTATGCTTCACCATCAAGTTTACCAGCTTCCATAGGACCTCCTGAAACGAAAACTGTAGGAATATTAAGTCTCATAGCTGCCATAAGCATTCCCGGTGTGATTTTATCACAGTTGGAAATGCATAGCATAGCATCTACCTTATGTGCATTACACATATACTCGACACTATCAGCTATCAAATCACGAGAAGGGAGAGAATAGAGCATTCCACTGTGTCCCATCGCTATACCATCATCGATAGCTATGGTGTTAAATTCTGCTGCATAATAGCCAGATTTCTCTATTTCTTTCTTCATTTCTTGACCAATATCATGAAGATGCGTATGACCTGGCACGAACTGAGTAAATGAATTTACAATAGCTATTATGGGTTTACCAAACTGGTCATCCTTCATGCCATTGGCTCTCCAAAGTGCTCTAGCTCCTGCCATTTTACTTCCTTTAGTTGAAGCATCACTTCTAAGTGGTATCATAATATTTAATATTTATTGTTAGTTATAATCGTTAAAAAAATACTTTTGTCTTCTATTATTCGTAGATATATCATAAAAAAGCTCGCTATAAGTGATTTACCTATAACGAGCTTATAAACTTAATATATCGGTAAATCTTATTCCATATCGCACACGAGAATCACGCTATCAAGAATAGCGACGTTAATAATAATGTGTATGAGGGAAATAAGATTCATTTAATATTTTCTACTTTAATTGTTGTTTTTAGTATTATTTTCGAATACAAAGGTAAACATATTTTTTAAAAACAAAATATTTTTTTCTATAAAAACTAGATTAAATGAAAAATTATTAAATTTGCAACCTCTAATATAAAAGCATAATAGCTCAATCTATTACGATCTTATACTAGATATTAGATTTTAATTAAAAAACATAACAAATAATATTTAAATATGATGAAAAAGAAACTTGCATTTTTTTTGATGATTTTAGGAATTTTTTTCTTTTTATCTTGCGAAAACAGCCCAAAAACTCAAATAATAGCTCATCGTGGTTATTGGAATACTACCGGAAGTGCTCAAAATTCGATTAAAGCACTTGAAAAAGCTGATAGTATAAATGTATATGGATCAGAATTCGATATTAATTTAACAAGTGATAGTGTATTAATAGTATGTCATGGTCCTTCTCAAGGTTCTATAAAAAATGTTCAACAAGTACCATATAGCGAAATCGCCAAACTACAGCTATCAAATGGAGAAGCAGTTCCTACTTTGGAAGACTATTTAAATGCTGAAGAAAAGCTTAAAAAAGTACGTCTTATATTAGAAATCAAATCTCACCCTACTGTCGAGACAGAAAATTATGTAGTAGCTAAAGCGATAGACATGATTAAGGATCATAATCTTCTTGAGAAAACTTCTTTTATTTCTTTTAGTTTAAATGTTTGCAAGGAAATTCATAAAATTCTTCCAAATGCCGACATTCAATATCTCGGTGGAAAATTTTCTCCATCTGAATTAAATGAAATAGGAATTACTGGTTTAGATTATTATATAGGAGAATTCAGAAAACACCCAGAATGGATAGAAGAAGCTCATGAACTAGGTTTAACTACTAATGCCTGGACAGTATCATCTAGAGAAGACCTACTTTTCTGTATAAATAATAATATTAACTTTGTAACAACGAATGACCCATTATTAGCTCAAGAGCTTATAAAAAAATAATACTTATTACTAACCTATGAAAATATTATATCTAACCCTTTTAGTATCTTTCTTTTGTACTTTTAATACACAAGCTAAGATTAATAATAATTCTTTATCCACTGATGTTGATACTTCTATTAATTTCGGAGATAAAAATGTAATTATTCAAGGACAAACCATGCAATGGCATGATATAGTTCTGAACATTAATGGTCCTCAGACTAATGAAGAGGCTAATCCAACCCCTTTACATATTATAGACTTAATGTCACATTTAAAAATGGGAAGAAATCTCTAACAGTACCTGGATATTTCGCAGCTGATGGCAACGCCCAGAATACTAGCGCTATAAAAGGCAATGTTTGGAGAGTTAATTTCTGTCCTCCATCCACTGGCACATGGAAATATAAGATTTCATTCTTAAAAGGTAAAAATGCAGCAGTAAGTGATAATGATGATAATCTTACCCCCGTCGAAAATACTAATGGTATCAGACTTGACGGACTTAAAGGTAAAATAGAAGTAAGTCCTTCTGATAAAGTGGGCAAAGATTTTAGAGCTAAAGGACGTCTTGAATATGTAGGAAAGCGTTATTTACGTTTCGCCGGCACAGGTGAGTATTTTCTAAAAGCTGGCTCTGACAGTCCTGAGAATTTATTTTCTTATGAAGACTTCGACAATACTCCTAATTATAAGAATTATAGAAAATCATATAAGGCTCATATCCAAGATTGGCTTCCATCTAATCCTACGTGGAAAAATGGTAAAGGCAAAGGTCTTATTGGTGCTATTAATTACCTGGCATCTCAAGGAGCCAACTCTATCTCTTTCATACCAATGAACATTCAAGGTGACGATAGAAACTCATTCCCCTACACCTCGGATAAAGATTTTACTCGTTTCGATGTTTCTAAGTTAGGGCAATGGGAAGTAGTTCTGTCGTATGCTCAAGAGCAAGGCATGTTTCTTCATTTCAAAACACAGGAGTGCGAGAATGAAAAACTCCTGGACGGAGGAGATACCGGATTGGAAAGGAAATTATATTATCGAGAGTTAGTAGCTCGTTTCGGACACCATCTTGCTCTTAATTGGAATCTTGGAGAAGAGAATGGTGCTAAATTCAGAGACCAGAAAACTCAGCAGACAGATGCACAGCGTATAGCTGAAGCCGCATATATGTCTAAAATAGATCCTTATCATAATCATATAGTTCTTCACACTGCACCTTATGACTTCGACAGGATATATACACCTCTTTTAGGTGATAAATCTGCTCTTACTGGTCTATCTATACAAGTGGATTTTAAAGGCGTACATAAGGTAACTAAAGAATGGATTAAGAAATCTACTGAAGCTGGTCGTCCATGGGTAGTGGCTAATGATGAACAGAATTCTGCTAAGATAGGCATTCCTGATGATGCTTATAAAGGATCTCCTACTCGTGCTGATATTAGAAAAAGTGTTCTTTGGGGTAATTTACTTGCTGGTGGTTTCGGAGTAGAATATTATTTTGGTTATTCTCTACCACAGAGTGATATGACTTGCCAGGATTTTTCTTATCGTAGTACGGCTTGGTCAGATGCTAAGAATGCTATTGATTTTATGAATCGTTATATTCCTTTCTGGGAGATGGATTCTCATGATGAGCTTGTATCAGATATAAGTGTGTCCACAGCTAAAGATAGTATTAATAGCTGTTTGTATTGCTTTGCTAAACCTCAGAGTGTTTATACTATATATATCCCTGAGAATACATCTAGAATTAAAGTTAAATTAGCGAGTGGTGAATATCGTGTGGATTGGTATAATCCTCATATGGGTGGGCCACTGAAGTCTGTCTTTCCTGATATAAAAATTCAGGGCTCTAAAAATATTGCCATAAAAGGTATTACTTTCACGAGTCCTGATTCTACGAAAGATTGGGTATTGCTAATTAGAAATGTGAATTTACATCACGATGGAAATGGAACGGCTTCGGATAATGTTTTGTTTTTACCAACTTCTCATCCTTTTCATTCAAACGTAAAGAAGGCTGTTGTTCCAGATATTCCAAATCCCACGGATGTAGTATCGACTGGTACTTTCGAAGAAAAGGATGGTTACGTTATAATAGAGGCCGAAAGTAGTATTGATTATGCTAAAAAGGGTTTTAAATTAATTAAAGGAATGGATGCATCTGGCGATGGTTATCTTGAATATATGGGGCCAGATAGAATGAAATTCGCGGATCCGGCACATATGCTTGTTTATAGAGTACAAATTAATAATCCTGGCATTTATAATTTCAAATGGAGAAATGTTCGTCAACCAAAAGCTAAAACAAATGATGCTGGAAATGATAGTTGGCTACGTATTGGTGGACATTTTTATTGTTCTAAGAATGGTAAAAAATATGATTTAAATGAGAATTTTATCAAGATGTGGAATCAACGAAATGAATTTTCTTATGAATGTAAAGGAGAGGCTCATATTCAAGGAAAGAAAATAAATGGAGTTAACATATCGACCGAATTTAAGACTCCTGGCTTATATTATATAGAGTTTGGTGGTCGTTCTGCTGGTCACTGTGTAGATAAATTAGTTCTTTATAAAGATTCAGCAAAAGATATTGCTACTAATAATATGACTCCCGAAAGTAGTAAAAAATAAATTTTTTAGATAAAACTAATGAAGGCTTAATCTTAGTGTTATACTAGATTAAGCCTTCTATTATTTTATATTTTAGGAATTTAAGATAATCCCTCGATTTTTCCATCGACTATTTTAATACGTTCTGCTTGAGGTGATTTTGGTAGTCCTGGCATTCTTAATATGTCTCCTGCGACTGCTACTATCATCTCGGCTCCATTATTTAGGACGATTTCTTTTATGTAAAGTTCGAAATCTTTAACTACTCCGTAAAGTTTAGGATTAGCTGTGAAGGAATATTGAGTTTTAGCTATGCAGACAGGATAGTGACTTAATCCTAGCTCTTCGATGTGTTTTATCGTTCTACGTGCAGCAGGGCTATATGTTACTATACCTGCACCATAGATTTTATATGCTACTTTTTCTATTTTAGCAGATATTTTATCTGTGTCTTCATATGCGAAAGTGAGAGGTTTACTAGGATGTTTTTCTATAGTATCCACTACTAAATTAGCTAATTTTTCTGCTCCTTCTCCTCCTTTCATATAAGCTTCGTTTATGGCGAAACCTACACCTAGTTCCTCACAGTGTTGTTTACAAGCCTCGAGCTCTTCATCTATATCTGATTCGAATTTGTTAAAACAAACAACTACTGTCTGTCCGAAACTTTTCAGGTTTTCGACGTGCTTGTCTAGATTAGCAAATCCTTTCTTCAAACCTTCTAAATGAGGTTCTTTAATATCTTTAAGATCTACTCCTCCGTGCATTTTTAATCCACGAGCTGTCGCTACGATGACGGTTAATGCAGGTTGTAATTTACTTACTCTACATTTGATGTCATAGAATTTTTCAGCTCCAAGGTCTGCACCGAAACCGGCTTCTGTTACAGCATAATCACCATAGGTCATGGCCATCTCAGTGGCGAAGATCGAATTACATCCATGAGCGATATTGGCGAAAGGTCCACCATGTATAAATGCTGCTGTTCCTTCTGTTGTTTGTACCAAATTTGGTTTTACGGTATCGATAAGTAGAACGAGAACTGATCCTGTTATACCTAAATCATCTACTGTAAATGGCGTACCATCAAATTTAAAACCAAGGATTATTTTAGCGATTCTTCTCTCTAAGTCTGCTACACTAGTGGATAGACATAATATAGCCATTAATTCAGATGCAGGTGTTATATCAAAACCTGTTTCTTGAACTACTCCATTGGCTTTACTTCCTAGTCCTACTACTATATTACGAAGAGAACGATCATTTACATCTAGAACCCTTCTCCAAATTACTTCTTTTAGTCCATTACAATCTCCTTGATGTCTATAAATATAGTTATCAAGTAATGCTGATATCATATTATTCGCAGATGTTATAGCATGAAAATCACCAGTAAAATGTAAATTAATTTTATCCATAGGAAGAACTTGAGCATATCCTCCACCTGTGGCTCCTCCTTTTAATCCAAAGCAGGGTCCTAAGGATGGTTCTCTTAATGCTAAAATAGCTCTTTTTCCTATTTTATTCAGACCTAAAGCTAATCCAATACTAACTGTCGTTTTTCCTATTCCAGATTTAGTAGCAGTAATGGCAGTGACTAAAATTAATTTTGATTTGGCTACACGATCTTTATCTATAAGACTATCAGATAATTTTCCCATGTATCTACCATAGTGTTCTACTTCATCTGAAGGAATTCCGGCTCCCCTCGCTACATCGTTTATTCGTTTCAAAGGGATGCTCCTTGCTATTTCAATATCAGTTTTCATGGATTAAAAAATTTAATGAATATATACGACAAATATACATTTATTAAATTTATTTACATAACTCTATTGAACAATTATCCCAATACGAAAACTAGCAGACACCATTATGATATCTGCTAGTTATCCGATTTCTCTATTAATCAGGAAATTATTTAGTGACTTTCCCTAATACATAAACTTCAAGGTCTTTTATTTCCTGGTCTGTTATTACACTATAATCACCACCACTTTGAACTATTATACGACATGCCATCTCGAAAAACATAGCACGCTCGAATACTTCATCAAAATCTTTTCCGCATACTACTTGTCCATGATTGGTAAGTAATACAGAATCGTGATCTTTCATAGCCTCAACTACTGCTTTGGCTAATTCAGGAGAACCTGGTCTATAATAAGGTATTATAGGTATTTCTGTTCCTACATGACATGGTATCTCAGCAGTAACATTGAAATTACTAGGCTTTTTCTTCATGCAAGATACTGCAGTGGCATATTCAGACTGAAAATGTAATACTACATTTACATCTTCACGTTCACGCATTATTCCAAGATGAAAAGTACTCTCCATAGATGGTTTTACTCCATTAAGAGATTTACCTTCAGCTAGATTACATATTGCTATTTTTTCTCTAACAAGAGAAGGAACCCATGAACCTGTACCTGAAATTAAAACCTGGTCATCTATTCTCCACGAGATATTTCCACTACTGCAAATAGTTAGCTTAGCATCACCTACTCTATGTGCTTGTCTTAGAAATTCTTTTATTTGTATTTCTGTTATCATATTATTTATTTTTTATTATTCTTTATTAAGGACTTATTTATCAAGAACTTATTTATATAAATCTACTATTTATACAGAGGTCCGTAATTTTTACAAGCACGATAATCTTGTCCTTCTTTATCCATACCAAAAGCGTTCCAGGCTGCAGGACGGAATATATCATCTTCACTTACATTATGCATAGCTACAGGAATACGAAGTATTGATGCTAATGTAATTAAATCAGCTCCTATATGACCATAACTAATAGCTCCATGATTAGCTCCCCAATTATTCATCATATCATAAGCAGTTTTAAAAGCTCCTTTACCAGTAATTCTTGGAGCAAACCAAGTACATGGCCAAGTATAATCTGTACGTTTCCAAATCTTATCTGACACCTCATCAGGAAGACCTATAGTCCATCCTTCTGCTATCTGAAGCATTGGTCCTAAACCTTTTACAAGATTTAGACGAATCATAGTAGCTGGCATTTCGGCACGAGTTAAGAATCTTGATGAGAATCCACCGCCACGGAAATAACCTTGGTCAGCAGCACACCATTCTACATGTTTCATAATAGTCTCCTGGTCTTTATCTGTCATATCATACCAAGGTTTAACTATTCCTTTTCCATTTTCATCTTTTACTTCACCGCAATAGTCTAATGCACATGCTCCAGAGTTAATTAAGTGAAGGAAACCGTCAGCTTCTTTAGCTTTTCCTGTAATATCATAGCCAGTAGCCTTTTTAACAGCTTCTGTACTCCAATATGTACGTACATCTGCGAACATTTGAGAACGGTTACTTATTAATTTCATAAATAACATACCCAAGCCGTTTAATACATCATTTTCTGTAGCTAGAGTCAATGGTTCACGTTTACCATTCCAATCAAAAGAAGTATTTAACATAGCTTCAGGGAAATCAGCATTTGGATAAAAATCTGTCCATTGACGTTGACCTTGAATACCGGCAGCTATAGCATTATGTCCTAATCTTTCTTCATCACAACCTTCTGGAAGATCAGCATTGCCTTTCATTAAGTCTTTAATGATTAAAGCCATCTTAACGACGAATTCCCAATCATGTTCTTTTTCTGCAGGAGATTTTTGATATTGTTTCTCATTTTTATCAAATCCTATAGTACAAGTTGATTTGGTCCATGCTAAGGCTTTCTCAAATTCTTTTTTATCATATATACCTTCAGTCATACGACGTATAATCTCAACTTCATCCACAGATTCAACTCGTAAACCAAGATATTCTTCCATGAAGTTTGAATCGATAATTGAGCCGGCAATACCCATGCATATAGAACCAATCTGTAAGAAAGATTTTCCTTTCATCGAAGCAGCAGCTATAGAAGCTCTACCAAATCTAAGCAATTTTTCTCTTACATCATCAGGAATAGATGTGTCATCAGCCTCTTGCACATCATGTCCATAAATACCAAAAGCAGGAAGACCTTTCTGTGCATGAGCAGCTAGTACAGCAGCTAAATAAA
>JBAYDV010000084.1:0-8632 GCA_041668045.1 Bacteroidales bacterium
CCTCCATTTATATAATGGTCAAGGCCATATTTATTAGCCAGCCATATACCTCTTAATACTAAACCTTTTACCCGTTCTGGGAAATGTATAGCATAAACCAGCGAAAGAGTACTACCCCAAGAGCCCCCAAATACATATACTTTATCAAAGCCTAAATAATCGAGAACTTTGTTTATGTCGCTAATAAGATCTTGCGTAGTATTATTTTCAATGGAACCAAATGGCTTACTTTTGGATGATCCTCTTTGGTCGAAGAAAATTACATTGTATCTTTTTTTATAAAAAAACTGTCTGTCACTTTCTGAAAATCCAGCTCCTGGCCCACCATGTAGAAATAATACTGGGATTCCATTAGGATTTCCATATAACTCAAAATATAATGAATAACCATCTGTAACATCTATATAACCATTCTTATATGGCTCGTCTTTTTTTATTTTTTTCATAAGTATAAGCTTTTTTAATCAAAGTGACACTAAAATACATTTATATAACATACTTTCCTAATATAGACAAAATTTTAATTCCTATATGGTATTAATACTTTTAATATTAATAAAAATTTAGTATTTTTGTGAAATTAAATGAGATTAACTTTAATAGATAAACATATAAGCAAACTTTTATGCTTGTTAGCAGGAATGATTATTTTTGCTCATTCTGTTATACCTCATAATCATGATTATAATAATTTAGAATCCAATATAGAATATCTTCTATCAGATTCAGAAGAACAGTATAACGATAATGATAGTTGTCATTTTCTCAACAAATTATTTTCTGAAGAATCAAAAGAATCTATAGTCAAATCCAATATAGTAATACACTATAATATAGATTTATTAAACATTGAGTCAAGTTCAAAAAACGTATTACCTCTTAATATTAAAAAAGGTATAAGTTCTCATTTTCCTCATTCAAAACAAGTTTTATTAGATCACTATACATTACGTGGGCCCCCTATGCTCGCATAATATCTGTTTCCTGCAATAGTAAATGCAAGAAATATTCAATTTTCCACAAGTGATTTACATAAAACATAATTAGAATGATAAATAAAATAATATCTTTCTCCATAAAAAATAAGGCAATAATAGGCTTTATGGTAATATTCCTAATTATTTTCGGAATATATTCCATAACTAAAGTACCTCTTGATGCCACACCAGACATAACCAATAATCAAGTACAAGTTATTACTACTGCTCCAAATTTAGGGACAGAGGACATAGAACAATTTGTAACATACCAAGTAGAACTAGCAGTAGCTAACCTTCCAGATGTTAAAGATATACGTAGCGTATCCCGCTTTGGACTTTCAGTTGTCACTATAGTTTTCAAAGAAAGTGCTGGCACATATCTTCCCAGACAATTAGTTAGTGAGGCATTAGCTGAAGTAAAAGAAAAAATTCCTGAAGGATTTGGAGAACCTTTTATGGCTCCAATAAGTACTGGATTAGGCGAAATTTACCAATATACACTAGAAGTACAGCCAGGATATGATAGTCTTTATAACGACGTTCAACTACGTACCATCCAAGAATGGATAGTAAAAAGACAAATGGCGATGTTACCTGGAGTTGTAGAAGTAAACTCTTTTGGAGGCAGAAAAAAACAATACGAAGTAGCTGTTAATCCAGATAAACTCAAGAGTATGGGCTTAACTATTTCTGACGTATTTAAAGCACTAAAAAATAACAACCAAAATACTGGAGGAGCATACATAGAAAAAAACTACCAAGCTAATTTTATTCGTGGTGAAGGTTTAATGCGATCTTTAGATGATATAAGAAATACATTGGTCGCCAATATTGATAATCAACCAATATTTATAAGAGACATAGCCAAAGTAAAATATGGTAGCTTTGTTCGTTATGGTGCTTTGACTAAAGATGGGAAAGGTGAAGCTGTCGGTGGTATAGTGATGATGTTAAAAGGAGAGAACTCCAATAACGTAATTAAAAGTGTCAAAGCTAGGATGGCACTTATACAGAAATCACTACCAAAAGGTGTTAAAATAAAACCTTTCCTTGACCGCAGTAAACTGATTAAAAGTACTACCTCTACTGTTGTAGAAAATCTATCATTAGGAGCACTAATTGTCATATTTATATTGGTTATATTTCTTGGAAACTTAAGAGGAGGTTTAATAGTGGCCTCAACTATTCCCCTAGCTTTCTTATTTGCTTTTATTCTGATGAATATATTTGGAGTCTGGGCCAATCTTATGAGCCTGGGAGCGCTTGATTTTGGAATATTAGTAGATGGAGCAGTGATAATCGTGGAATCAATGATTTTCTATATGCACCATAATAATCTTATAGGCAAAAACCTAAATCAAGACACTCGCGATAAAATAGCATATAATTCTGCCAGTAAAATGATGAACTCTGCCTTTTTCGGTCAATTGATTATCCTTATTGTCTTTATACCAGTACTAGCTCTGCAAGGAGTAGAAGGTAAAATGTTTATTCCTATGGCATTGACATTTGGTTTTGCAGTTTTAGGGGTAGTAATTTTATGCCTGACATATATTCCTATGATGGCATCTCTATTTCTTAAAGCACCTAAAACAGACAAAAAAAGTTGGGGTGAAAAGATGATTGGTAAAGTAGAAAAAGCATATTCTCCTTTAATCAGTTGGTCACTTAAAAGAAGTCGTACTATTATTATAATCGCACTATTATTATTAGCATCTGGAGGATTGATGTTTACAAGAATGGGAGCTGAATTCATTCCTACATTAGACGAAGGAGACTTCGCTTTTCACGCATTCCTAAAACCAGGAACATCACTAACAGAAGTTAAGAAAGCCTCTACTCGATTAGAACAAATAGTATTAAATAATTTTCCAGATGAAATAGAAAGTATACAAAGTAGAATCGGTGTAGCTGATGTGCCAACTGATCCAATGCCAATTGATATAGCTGATATTTTTGTAATCGTAAAACCTCAAGAAGAATGGACCAAAGCTACTTCTAAAGAAGATTTAATAAATCAAATAAGGGACAAAATCAATATACTACCAGGAATAAACTATGAATTTAGTCAGCCTGTTGAGATGCGTTTCAATGAGCTATTAACTGGAATTAGAGAAGATATTGCCGTTAAACTTTATGGAGATGATTTGGATATATTAGCAGATAAAGCTGAAGAAATCGCTGGACTTGTATCAGGAATAAAAGGTGTATCAGGAGTAAAAGCCGAAGCTACAAGAGGCTTGCCTCAAATCACTGTTCATTATAACCGAAATAAACTTGGTCAATATAACTTAAATATTAAAGATTTAAACACCATTTTACAATCGGCTTTTAGTGGAGGCGTCGCAGGCAATATTTATGAAGGAGAGCGCATGTTTGACCTCGTAGTACGCCTTGACGAGCAACACCGTCGTAGCATTGACGATATACAAAACTTATTTATTAATTTACCTGATGGCAGTCAAATTCCATTAAAAGAAGTGGCAGATATCAGCTACCAATCTGGCCCTATGCAAATAAGCCGTGACAATACTAATAGACGCACCTATGTAGGCATTAATGTCTCCGGCAGAGATGTCAAATCACTAGTAAAAGAAATTAAAACCACGTTAGATGAAAAACTAGATTTGCCAACTGGTTATTATATACGCTATGGTGGTGCTTTTGAAAATCTAGAACGAGCATCAAAACGACTATCTCTACTAGTTCCTATTGCCCTTGCATTAATATTTATTTTAGTCTTTTTTGCTGTAAAATCATTTAAACAAACGATGATGATTTACATAGCAGTACCCTTCGCTACGATAGGTGGAATATTCTCACTTTATCTACGCGACATGCCTCTAAGTATCTCAGCAGGTGTAGGTTTTATTGTTCTATTTGGTGTAGCAGTTCTAAACGGATTAGTACTTATTAATGGATTTAATGAGCTCAAAGCTGAAGGCAAACTATCGATAAACGATATAATAAAACAAGGGTCAATACGTCGCATACGCCCAATTTTATTAACAGCTTCAACAGATATCCTAGGATTCTTACCTATGGCAATATCTACTTCAGCTGGTGCAGAAGTACAGCGACCTTTAGCAACAGTCGTTATTGGTGGTATGTTAACATCGACCATGCTAACACTTATCGTCCTACCTATTCTATATAGATTCGTAGAAGGTAAAACTCCAGAGATTAAGCTACCTAAACACGCTTTAGGAATATTAACCGGGACTTTATTAGTAGGATGTTTAGGCATTAGTGGGAAAGCAAATGCACAAGACTTTTCAGTGAGTTTACCTCAGGCAATAGAAAGGGCTAAAGAAAACTATCCCTCTATCAAAGCTGCTAGTTTAGAAGTAAAAAGACAAAAGGCCTTAAAGGCAATGATTTATGATTTAGGAACTACGTCAATATATACAGGCCAAGAAGAAGTAGGTAAAAATGCCGTTGGTATTCACAACAAAATCGGAATTAGTCAATCAGATATAGATATTTTCGGGATTCCAGCTAAAAATAAATTAGCGAAAGCAAAAATAGAAAATGCTATATCTGAACAAAATCTAAACGAATACACTTTATCTCGCGAGGTAAGTAAAGCTTGGTACGATGCCGTTTTAGCCAAACAACAATATTTATTACTTAAAGATATTGACACATTGTATCGCGATTTTAAGAAAGCAGCACAAATCCGTTATAAAATGCAGGAAACATCTAAAATGGAATACCTCTCAGCATTATCTAAATATAAAGGATTACAATTAAATTTGAGAAAAGCTAAAAGTAATTACATATCCAAGATACAGATACTAAACCAATATCTATTATATTCTGTTAAAATTGATGTTAATATTACATCTCTAAATGATGATATTTTCACATTTGTCTATGAAACAGATTCATTGAAGGCAAGTCCACTACTCGATTATTATTCAACCGAGGTTAATGTCGCAAAATCAGCATGGAAAGCAGAGAAAGCTAACTTCCTGCCTAAATTAGACTTAGGATATAAATGGCAATCAATTGATAATAAAAATGGTTTCTATGGTTGGGAAGCAGGTATCTCGGTACCCATAGCATTCATTTCACAATTGGGCAAAACCAAAGCTTCAAAGATTAATTCTCAAATCGCTGACCAAATATACAAGCAAAAAGCATTAGAGATGAATTCTGCATACAAAGAAAAACTAAACCGCTACCTCGCTTTAAAACAAATAATAGATTATTACAAAACTGAGGCATTACCTTTAGCTGACGAACAAATTCAAGCTTCTAATACGGCATATAATATAGGTGATATCAGCTATATACAATTCATTCAAAATACAGAAGCGGCCATACAGACGAAACAAGACTTTTTAATACAACAAGCAGAGTATTTTGACTTAATATCTCAATTACAATTCATAACAGGTAAATAATCTACAAAATCGCATAACAATGAAAATAAAAATAATAATAGCATTTATGGCTATAGTCACCTTCATATCTTGTAATACTAATAATCAAAAAATAGAAAAAGTTAAAGCACATGAAGAACATAGTTCAGAAAACACAGTAACTTTAACTAAAGGCCAGCAGGAAGCACTTAATTTAAAGCTAGGGGCTTTTAGTATGCGTAATTTGACCACTGTAATAAAAACTAATGGAACATTAGAGGTTCCACCATCATATAGTGCAAATATTACATCTATCATCGGTGGCAATGTTAAAGAGATTAAAGTTTTTGATGGCGACTGGGTTAAAAAGGGGCAATTACTAGTCATTCTTGAACATCCTGACTACATTAGCATACAAGAGGATTATGCCGAAATCACCAACCGTTTAGAATTTTTAAAACAAGAATTTGAACGTCAGAAAGAACTCTTTAAAAACAACGTAAGTGCTGGTAAAACTTTTCAAAAGACGAAAGCTGACTATTATTCAGCGAAATCTAAAAGCGAAGGATTAAAATCACGCTTAAAATTACTAAATCTTTCCCCTGAAGCAGTAATGAATGGTAATATTTCAAATACTATAAAGATTACCTCTCCTATAAATGGGTTTATTAACAACGTAAATATTAAAATAGGATCTTATGTAGATGCCAAAGATGTAATACTTGAAGTGACTGATAACGATGCGATACATGCAGATTTTATGATATATGAAAAGGATGTATTTTTATTAAAAAAAGGACAAAAAGTACATTTCACAGTGTCAAATAGACCAGATAAAGAATTAACAGCGAAAGTATTTGCGATCGATAAAGAGTTTTTATCTAATCCTAGAGCCTTGAAAATCCATGCTAAAATAGAAGGAAAAGTATCCGATTTAATACCGGGAATGTATATTTCAGGGCATTTACATACAGACGAAAAATACACTAAAACCTTACCAAACACTGCTATCGTAAAAGAAGGAACAAAATCGTTCATTTTTATAGTAGATAATCATAAAATTGTAAACAATAAAATTACTTTAAAAATGGTTGAAGTAGTGACTGGTTTACAAGATGAAGGTTATACAGAAATCAAACTGCTTAACTCTTTACCTAAAGATACTAAGATAGTTATTAATGGAGCTTATTATTTATTAGCTGATATTAATAAAGAAGAAACAGAACACGATCATTAAAATATAATAATAGCAGATTAGCTTAATAAAGGGCTAATCTGCCATTTTATTTATCGTATAAAATGACATCTCATAATAGGCCCACTCATAAATATATTTAAACAAATATGAAAAAAAGTAACGTATCAGATAAGACTTTTGATGACAGGTTTTCAGAAACAAAGAATTCGCCTGATTCGTTCATCAAACTAGAGAGGATGACCACAGAAGAATATAAAAACGGAGGACAGAATCTTTCTATTAATTACAGTTTTTCTGAAAGTCCATTTGGCCAAATTATCATAGCGACTACACCGAAGGGCATATGTTATCTAGCATTTGCAGAAAATGAAACAGAGGCTTTATGCTCTCTAAAACATAAGTTTCCCAATGCTAGGTATTCTCAAATAATGGATAGCTTACAAAAAAAGGCTATAACCATTTTCAATCAAGACCAGAATAACATATATGAAGTAAAATTACACATTAAA
Organism: Bacteroidales bacterium; assembly: GCA_041668045.1. Taxonomy (GTDB): domain Bacteria; phylum Bacteroidota; class Bacteroidia; order Bacteroidales; family UBA932; genus JBAYDV01. Next base: position 7,055 of record JBAYDV010000084.1, read on the forward strand.
GGAACAGATTTTCAAATAAAAGTCTGGAATGCTTTATTAGAAATACCAATGGGAAGATTATGCACCTACGGAGAGATCGCTTCAAAAGTAAACAATCCTAAAGCATCACGCGCAGTAGGCACTGCCGTAGGTAATAATCCCGTCTCTTTATTAATTCCTTGCCACAGAGTAATTCGCTCCTCTGGAGAATTAGGAGAATACCATTGGGGAGCTAATCGTAAAGAAGCTATTCTTGACTGGGAATCTGAAAAAATAGTTAATACTTTATAATTTCAACTCTTTTTAATATTTCTTTACTTTAAAAACAAAAGCACATAAACTCGTAGCTGGTAGTTCTACATCATATAACTTATCGGCTACCTTTAACTGCTTAATTGATACATTCTTTGAATCATTTTGCAAAAAAATGACTAAACTTTTATCATTACGAACTGCTAATACATCAAGCCCTGCTGGCGCTTTAGTCTTCAAGCTTTGATCACCTGGACGAATAAATTTACTAAGCAATGCAATTGGAGCATAATCAGGATTATATGTCACTGTTTTGGCTTTACGGTCGATTTTAATAAGGCTATTCTGTTTCCAACCCCACGCACTTGTACTATTTTCGTTTAGGACAATATTCCAATAGCAGAAATTATCACATCCTCCGTTTAACCACATACACACTTCTCCAAAACGTTTACGAGCTTGTTTCATGCTATTTTCCCCATGTTCACATCTTCCTTCAGTATGCATAAAATTCATATCAGGGTAATCACTATTTAATGATTTTATTTGGTCTCTTCCACAGTATTGCAAGCCAATACCATCAATAGTTTTGCTCCTTTTAAGAGTCAGGAATTTCTCAGCATCTTTTCTAGCTCCTCTAAAAGTACCAGCCCAAATTTCAGTTTTTATCCCTGCTTTTTTAAAAGTTGGACGTATATAATCAAAGACTAATTCGGCCATTTGTTCTGGAGACATATCACATCCTGGATATGAAGGATTCATATCCGTTTCATTCTGAATAAGTAGTCTGTTGATTTGGATACCATTTTTGGCATATTCTTGAATATACTTAGAGAAATATAACGCATAAGCTTCATAAATTTTCGCATCTGCTTTAAGTTTATTATTCTTTTTATCTTTATTACCTCCATCCATTTTACCTGAATATTTCATCCATCCAGGAGGACTCCAAGGTGATGCGAACATTTTAAGCTCTTCATTTTGTGAATAAGCAGCATTAATGAATGGTATTACCGACTTTTCGTCGCGCTTCACAGAAAAATACTTCATTTCATAATCCTCTGGAGTTTCATTGTAACTATAGGCATCTAAACCAAAATCAGATGAACCTACAGCAGTACGACACATAGAAAAACCAATACCTTTTTTAACATTAAAAAGCTTCCGTGCAAGATCTTTCTGGCTCTTTTTATTTAGACTCATAAAAGCTTCACCACCTTGCTCATTAAATGCACCACCAATACCACTTAAGTGTGAGTTTATAATTTCTTGCAGTTGAATTTCTATTGGGGAATTTAACTTTTTAGATGGACTGATTTTTAGTTTTTTGGTTTGGATAGGTTGAGC
>JBAYDV010000085.1:0-8355 GCA_041668045.1 Bacteroidales bacterium
ATGTATATGAGGTTACTGATGATGGCAAAAGTTTATCTGAAAATGACTCAGTATCATCTTCAAAAGTAACATTTACCTTAGAATCACTATTGTTCATAATTACAGCTGCATAACTACCATCTGGATTAAGAAACACAGTGTATTCGAGTCCACTTAGATTAAACCCACTACTTTTAATTCTATAAGCCCCAGGTTTTACTACTTTAGAAAAATGTGATATATTATAAAAATGTGAATTTTTTGTTAATGTTTTATAGTCTGATTTATCAATATCTATACATCCATAACATGTATTACAACCCCCTGGTCGATTAGGACCTTTATCGGAATCTAGTAATAAATTCCACATAATTACCGCACTACAATATCTATTTATAGTCCCTATAAAACAATTTTCCATATTCCACATAAGATCTTTACTAAAACATTCACTTTTAGAACTTGAAATCCATTCTCCTATAGATTGTTCAGTAAAATATATTTTTTTATCTGGATATGCACTATGAACTTCTTCTAAAGCAGATGGACTTCCGGCATAAGCATGCCATGCAGAACCATCTACATATTTATTAGCATCTGGGTCATTATATATGTTAATAGGATAAGTATTTTCATCAAAATTATGATCATAGACGATAATTTTAGTATTAATATCATTTTCTTTAAAAGCAGGTCCTAAATAATTTCTCACGAAATTGGATTGTTCTTCCCATGACATATATAATGACACTGAATTACCTCTATTTAATGGTTCATTTTGTATAGTAATACTTTCTATAGAAAAACCTTCATCTTTCATAGCATTAATCCACTTTACGAAATATGTAGCATAGTCATCATAATAAGCTGGATTTAATTGTCCAGAGGTCCAACTATTATAAGGTTCTAAATCAGTTAAATTATTTACTTTCATCCATTTTGGACAAGTCCAAGGTGAACCCATAATTTTAATATTAGGATTAATCGCTAATATTTCTTTAAGAATAGGAAATAAATCACGTTTATCATACATATTAATTGCGAAATTTTCTATACCTTTTGTATCACAACAGGTATATTCATCCATAGAAAAATCTGAACATCCTATTGATATTCTAATATAACTAAAGCCCATACCTTCATTAGGATCAAAGACATCTTTTAATAAAGATGTTCTATCTGACTGTGTCATTTTCAATAAATTATAACATGTAGATCCTGTAATAGCTGCTCCAAAACCATCCATTTGCTGATATTTAATATCTTTATCTATATGGATAGTATATGGAGATATATTTACACCTTCATTAAAGGATAAAGAATCTTGTGTAAATAATTCTGATTGATTCTTAGTTGTAACATAACTTTTAACATCAGATACTATTTCTGTTTCTGAACCATTATCAGTATTGGGAGTAGGACTATCTTCCTTATTACAACTCGAAGTATTACATGCGCATAAGGTTAATACGGCATATAGTGTTAATATTGAAAATCTATAACTTTTATTCATATTAATATCCTGGATTTTGTGTTAAATTTGGATTATTTTCAAGTTGATTATTTGGAACTGGTAAAAGTAATCCTTTAGAATCGACTTGTCTCACTTCATTTTTTCCTGAATCATAATAAGAAGAAGTGGTCATATTAAGATTATTGATACATTCTATAGCCTTATCATTTCTTCTCAAATCGAAAAATCTTTGACCTTCAAAAGCTAATTCTAATCTTCTTTCATTTAATACTTTATCTATCATATCTTCTTTATTTGAAGGAATAGAGATTTCTGATATTTTAGCACGTCTTCTGACTTTATTAACATATTCAGTAGCTTCAGTTAATAAATCTTGATTGGCTAAAGCCTCAGCATGTAATAAATAAATTTCAGCTAATCTCATTTTTATAATACTAGAAGCACTACATCTTGTTTTATACATAAAGGCACAATTATCAGAAGGATAGAAATAGCTCCAACTACATTTATCATATTTGATAGTTTGGTTTTTTCTTTCAGTATCACCTTCTGCTTCATAAGCAGCTACTAAATTTCGACTTGGAGTCACCCATTTAGCCCATGAAAAACTATCTTCATTTGCATCTCCTCCTACTCCGATACCATTTCTCCAAAACATCATCCATACCCAGTTCCCATTAGATTTCGTATAAGGCACTTCAAATATTGATTCTGAAGAATGTCTATCTATCATATCAGTCCTATCTTCATTCCAAGACCATAAATCACTAAACGATGTAGTTAATGACAGATTCATTTTCTCTATATCTGTACAATAGGCAGATACTTTAGACCAATCTTGTATTGGTTTCTCTGCATATACCCTAGCCATAATACCATATGCAAAAGCCTTTGAACATACAAATTTATCATCTGGATTTAAATCAGGTGCATATTTTACTGCTTCTTCTAAATCTGTAATAATTTTTTCAAAAACTTCTTTTTGAGGAGTCCTTCCTGGATAATATAAAGAATAAGTTTCATCTATATTATCTGCAGAAATAGCTGGAGGAGCTTGATCAATCATAGGTATATCACCCCATAACATACTCATAGAATACCATATATAAGCTCTCCAAATCGTAGCTTCTGCTTTCCATTGGTTTCTTTCTGTAGAAGTTAATGTCTCATCATCTATACCATCTATATATGTTATTATCTGATTAGCATTTCCTACTTGCTTCATATATGCGTCCCAATCTCTAACAATATTTTTATTTGTTCCATCTTGAGTATGTGCTTCTAATGATGCTATTTCTCCTGTGCCTACACTTCCACAGTATGCATTATCCACAGAGACATCAGTATAAATAAGTAAATCAGAGTAAAAAGATTCTTGTATAGATCCTTTTATATCAGAATACATTCCTTCAAGGGCTCCTTTAATATCTTCTTTAGTAGTATATTGTTGGTCTGAATCGTCTTCAGATAATTCTACATTTTTTTCATTATAACCATTTTCTGGATAAAGATTCATCTCACATGATGACATCATAAATCCTAAAAATGTCGTAATTCCTATTATTGATATAAATTTTTTCATGATAGTTTTCTGTTAAAAATTAATATTTATTCCAAATACGGCTGTTCTAACATGAGGATATGTTCCCCAGTCAATTCCCATCGTAGTCGCGCTACTATATTGGCTTACTTCAGGATCATATCCAGAATAATTAGTAATAGTAAAACAATTTTCTAATGTTATATAAGGTTGAATTTTAGTAATATGATATTTATTTAATTTTTTAACATTGAAATCATAAGATAAAGTTATATTCTTCACTTTAATATAAGAACCATCTTCTACCCACCTAGTAGAAGCTTTAAGATTATCTAGGTTATTAGCTCTTGGCATATCAGTAATTTGACCTGGAATTCTCCACCTTTCTAAAACATCAGTAATCTGGTTTGATCCATTATACATTCCTACCATCTCTATTCTTGATGCATTATAAATATCATTGCCATATGATCCACTAATTAAAATATTCAGATTAAAACCTTTATAACTTAAGTTATTAGTTAATCCAAATGTAAATTTCGGATTTGCATTACCTATATAAGTTTTGTCTGAAGAATTAATTAAACCATTTCCATCCAAATCTTTGTAAATAATATCTCCTGATTCAGGGTCTACACCTTCTGAAATATATCCCCAAAACTTAGAAAGAGGCTCTCCCGGAGTCATTCGGACTACATATTCACTTAAAGCTTCTGAAGTCACTCCGTAATAATACACTTGTTGAAAATCTAATTTTTCTAATTTATTACGATTTAAAGAAATATTAAAATTAGTATTCCAAGTAAAATCTTTATTTCTTATATTACTTGAAGCTAAAGATAATTCTAAACCTTTATTTGACATTTCTCCTTCATTTCTAATAATATCTGGATTAGGAGATGGAAGAGGGACTGTCATTAGCATATTACTTGTATATTTATAATATGCATCTAAAGTCAGAGATAATCTTGAATCAAACATACTCATATCCACACCTATATTAGTTTGTGTTGTAGTCTCCCATGTTAGATCCTCATTTTTAATATTAGACTTTCCACCTAACGTAGGTGTAGCATCTGCATAATTTGAATCTGTCCAATCTGAGTAATTTGTACTATACATCTGCAGATAGGCATAGTCTGCTAAACCTGCTTGATTTCCTGTTTGTCCCCATCCCCCTCTTATCTTCATATCATCAAGCCATTCTATATTTTTCATAAAGTCTTCTTCTGAAATTCTCCAACCTGCAGAAAAAGAAGGGAAATATCCCCATCTGCCTTTCGGAGCTAATTTTGATGAACCATCAGATCTAAAATTAGCAGTGAATAAATATCTACCTTTATAATCATAATTCGCTCTTGCTAAAAAAGACATTATAGCCCATTCTGAATAATTTTCTCCTTGTCCTCTTAATCCACCATTATTACCGCCATTTAAACCTATTATAGCATTGTCATATAAATTTGAAAAATTTGATCTACTACCCCATAAGTTTGACCAATTAGATTTAGTCCAAGAAGTACCTCCCATTAGAGATAATTTATGGTCTTGATTCTTTGATAATACATCATAAGTAAATATATTATCAAAAGTAATTCTTCTATCATCACTATCAGAAGCATAAGCATTTCCTTTCTCTGTCCTTCCATAAGAAGTAGCTATAGGATCTAAAAATGATGTAGTATGAATCCATTTTTTATCAATAGAAATTGAAGGCTTATAAATTAAATTTTTTAGAAGTTTTATCTCACCAGAAATAGTTCCTATTAGTTGGTCTGTTTTATTAGTATTATATTTAGACCTTCCCATATTTTCTAAAGGAGTAGTCAAATTGGCTCCATAGAAATTTGACCAATACCATCCAGGATTATCTGGATCCCATTCTTTAGCATAAGTAGGAGTATTTATAACTGACAAAACCACTCCAGCTCTATTTGAACCAGTTCCCGATATAATACCATTATTTGAATATGTGGCATAAGTAACATTTGCTTTTACTTTTAACCAATCTCTTACTTGAGCATCAACATTGGCTTTAATATTATAACGTTTACTATATGCTACGTCTAGTACTCCTTCTTCATCTGTATATCCGCCACCTACATAATAAGTAACTTTATCATTACCTCCTGATATAGATAGTTGATAATTTTGATTAATACCAATATTATAAGCTTCGTCAAACCAATCTGTATTGTCTTTCAATCCATCAGGTAAATTAATAAGACCTGTTTCATCCATTAAATCTTTATATTGGCTGACATTTAAAACATCGTATGTTTTAGCTACCTTAGAAATTCCTGTATATGCACTAAATGAAATAAGTGATTTATTTTTTTGGCCATGTTTAGTAGTTATTAAAACTACTCCATTAGCAGCTCGCGAGCCATAAATTGCTGCAGATGAGGCATCTTTTAATACTTGCATAGATTCTATTTGATCAGGAGATAAAAAAGAAATATTATAGTTTCCCTCACCCATAGGAACACCATCAACTACATATAAAGGATCATTCGAAGAAGAAATAGAAGAAGCACCTCTAACTCTTACAACCATTCCTTGTCCAGGGCTTCCACTAGCTTGAACTACTTGTACTCCAGCTGCTTTACCTTGTAGAGCTCCTGATACTGTAGTAATAGGTCGGCTTTCTAAATCTTCAGTTTTAACAATTGATACTGCAGTCGTAAGGTCTCTTTGTTTAACAGATCCATATCCTATTACTACTACATTATCCAAAGTATAGGTATCTTCCAATAAAGTAACATTAATTATAGATTTATTATTCACTAAAATAGTTTGAGAAGTAAATCCGAGAAATTGAAAACTTAAAGTTTTTCCTTTTCCAGAATAATTTAGCTTATATTCACCATTAGCATCTGTTACAGTCATATTATTAGTATTATCTTCTAACACAGTAACACCAGCTATAGAATTATTCTCTTTATCTATGACTTTACCCGTAATGATACGTGACTGTGCCAATAAAGAGGAAATTGAAAACATCGTAACTATACAAAAGACTAGTAATCTCTTATTACTATTCTTTAAAAAAGTTAAGACTAAATATTGTTTTTGTTTCATCATAAATTGATTTTAATAGGTGTTTAAAATTAACTATACGAAATTATATATAAAGTAAGATATTTCCTTTCTTTGTAAAAAAATAGTAAAGATGATAATGAATGATATAATAATAAATCATTATAAATCAGATATATATATCTAAAATTCAAAAAAAGTTAGTAAATTCGCTATAAATAACAAGAAGAAAAAATCAGCTATGTACAGGAAACTATTCACATTTATATTTATTTTAGGAAGCCTTTTTTATAATATAAGCATATATTCTCAAAATAAAGAAACATATAAAGATCTGATTATCAAATTAGACTCAAATATCAAAGGAAGAAATTCAATCATCAAAGAAAAAGAGAATAGAATTAAATTAATAAAAAATAATTTAAAAAGCACTAATTTATCTTATACAGAAAGATATAAAATATTACAAATTTTAATAAACGAGTACATTACTTACCAGTTTGATTCTACTATTTTTTATATAAGGAAAAGTGCCAATTTAGCCTATTTAAACAATGATAATTATAGATATAATGAAAGCCTAATAAATTTAGCTTTAAGATATGCTTATGGAGGAGTCTATCTTGAAGCCTATTTAATTCTTAATAATAAAATAGTAGAAGATGAATTACCTGAAAATTTGAAGCTTAATTATTATGTAGCACAACATAAACTAAATGATGAACTTTCTTTATATTCTGTAGATACTATGCAAAAAGAAAAATCTAAAGAACTTACAAAATATTATTATAAAAAGATTAATGAAATAGCTCCACAAAACTCTACAGAAAGATTAGATAATGATATATGGAATTCTATAAATCTTAATCATTATAAACAAGCTAAAGACATTATAAAAGAACAACTCAAATTATGTCAAAACAACACACATACTTATGCTAAACTTACGTATATGTATTCTCTTATTGAAAGGATTCAAGGTCATACAGAAGAAATGAAAATATGGCTAGCTCGTTCTGCTTGTGCAGATATGAAATTAGGAATCAGAGATTATGCTTCTCTTAGTTTATTAGCTAAAACTATGTTAGAAGAAGGAGATGTAATCCATTCTATGAAATTTATGAATATAATAACTGAAGATTCTCATTTTTTCAATTCAAAATTAAGACCATGGCAAGATTCACGAATACTTTCAGAAATAGAAAAAGCTTACAATAGGCATGAAAAAAGAATTAAGACTTTACGTAGAATATTAATATCTTTCATTACTCTTTTTTCTGTTTTTGCATTATTAATGTTCATATATACTAAAAAAAGGAATAATAAACTTCGAATGACGAAGAAAAAATTATTAAAAGCATATAAAGAATTGAACAGTTCTAACATCAAACTTAAAACGACCAATGAAAATTTAAAAAAATTAAATAATGTTATAAATGAAGCTAACCTCATAAAAGAAGAATATATAGGAGTATTCCTAATGATGTGTTCTGATTATATAAATAAAATTTCAACTAATAGAATAAATGTTCGAAGACTTCTTAGTCAAGGAAAGATAGAAGAATTAAAAAAAGAATATGATGATGTATATTCTACAGATAAAGATATTAAGGAATTTAATTCTCTTTTTGACACTACTTTTCTAAAATTATACCCACACTTCGTAGAAGAATTTAATAAGCTTCTTAAACCAGAAAAAAGAATAAAATTAAAACAAGGAGAACAATTAAATACAGAATTACGAATATTTGCTTTAATAAGATTAGGTATTAACGATTCATCCAAAATCGCAGCTCTTCTTCGTTATTCAAAAAGCACAGTATATAACTACAGATCTATCATGAGAAATAATTCTCTTACTGATCCTAATTTATTTGAAGAAAAAATTAAAGACATTATTTAATACAATTATGAAAAAAATATTTATTTTTATTTTAATGATATGTTGCTTTACTAGCTGCAAGAATAAAACAGAAAAAGTTAATTTTGTTACTATTAATGGTACTGATCTTATGAACCCTGATAATAGTAAACTTTTTATTAAAGGCACTAACTTAGGTAACTGGATCAATCCGGAAGGTTATATGTTCGGTTTTCATAAAGCGAATTCACCTAGACTTATAAACCAAATGTTTTGCGAACTTGTAGGACCTGATTTTACTGCTGAATTCTGGAGAAAATTCAAAGATAATTATATAACTAAAGCTGACATTAATTTTATTCACTCTTGTGGAGCAAATACCATAAGAATTCCTTTTAATTATCGTCTTTTCACAGATGAGGATTATATGGGATTAACATCAAAACAAGACGGATTTATAAG
>JBAYDV010000086.1:0-8337 GCA_041668045.1 Bacteroidales bacterium
AATTTTATCACTGTAGTACTAGCATTAGTTTTAACTACAAATGTATCTTTCGCTCAAGGAAGAAATCGTCGCAATCAAAAAATGCCTCAGAGACCTGTTACACCAGAGAAACAAGCTGAAATGATGACAAAACACATGACAGCTACTTTATCGCTGACAGAGGATCAAATCAAAGAAATCTATGATATCAATCTTAAATTTGCTGAGAAAAATAAAGCTCCAAAACATGAAAGAATGGATAAGAGTAAGAAAAGAGAAAATCTAACTGAAGAGCAAAAAGAAGAATGGAAAGCTGCTATGAAAGAAATGCGTGAGAAAAAAATGGCAGAAATGAAAAAATGTATGGCAGAAAAAGACAAAGCTATTTTTAAAGTACTAAATGATGACCAAGATAAAATTTATCAAGCAGAAATAGAAAAAAGAAAAAAAATGGGAATGAAAAAACATGAAGAAAGAGGTCATCAAGGACCAGACGAAGACTAATATCAATTCTTTTCAATAAATATTTACATTTTTTTTTGTAAATAATACAAATATTTTTACCTTTGCACTCCTTATAAAAACAACGATTAATAGTTCTTTTTATAAAAGTGTAAAGGTTTAATTTATTATTGACCTATGGTGTAATGGTAGCACGGAAGATTCTGGTTCTTTAAATCAAGGTTCGATTCCTTGTAGGTCAACTAAGTTTGCACCATGTATAAATGGCGAGATAGCTCAGCTGGTTAGAGCGCATGATTCATAATCATGAGGTCCCCGGTTCAATCCCGGGTCTCGCTACCAAAAAAAGGTTACAACTATAATAAGTTGTAACCTTTTTTTTTAGCAAATACATCCTGCTAGGTCAACTAGCAGGATGTAAATTTTTATACTGAATTCTAATTATCTAATAACCAGATAAATACAAAACTAAATAAAAATTTGCTAGTTGCTACCTGACCTAGCAAGGAAATTTTTTCCGTCTGGAGTTATAGTAAGAAAGTCGGCCGCTACTATGACTTTTCCCTTAAAGCCTAAATCAGCATAACGCTTCTCAGTAGCTTCCTCATCTACAGGTTGACTATTAAGATGTGTCAAAACCATTATTTTAGCGTTAGATTCCCTGGCCATTTTAGCTATTTCTTCAATTGAAGCATGTGCCGCGATAGTTTTGTTTTTCGATTGACTTTGCTTTCTAACCGGTCTTCTTGAATTCATCCCTGAATTTTTATTCCTACTTGAAACAGCCTTTCCATCAATCACCAATACATCTACATCCTTAGCAAGTTCCTTTAAATGATCTGTATAACTTAAATCACCTGAAATAACAATAGATTTTCCATCTACATCAAAACGATAAGCAATAGTCTTAATACTATGAGGAACTTCAATAGTCGAGATCTTTACTCCTTTGTATGTAAAACTCTCTCCTCCATTTAACACTTTTACTGTTTCTAAAGTATTATTTTCATCAAATGTTTTTCCTCTACCACTTAATCTATAATTTAAATCTTCTTTATAAAATTTCTTAGTATATGAAACCATTTCATCAATAGGTGAAGGTCCTGCTATGAGAAATTCTTTTCCTATCATCAATTCATCATGTACCAGTGGAATAAATTCTGCATTATGGTCTATATGATGATGTGTAAAGAATAATGCATCAGGCATTTGTTTTCTTGTTAGTCCTAATTCTTCTAAATGTGCCTTAGTTCCATTCCCCATATCAACTAAAAAAGTTAAACCTTTATATTGTACTAAAGCGGATGGTTGTGAACGTTGGGGATTATATTGTGGATCACCAGAACCGATAATAGTAACACTAAAATCTACATTTTCTATGTTATTACTCTGAGAATTACTTTTATTGTTAACTGTTTTTACATTAGCAGTTCTTACTGATTTATTATTGTTGATAACATTGTTTAAAACTCTACTATTTGAATCATTATAAATATCCGTATTAGATTTTTTATTGTTAATGATCGTTACATAACAACGTAGGGTATTGGCAATATCTTTTCCAAATTTTGCCTTGTTGCTAGTAAAACTACAATCCTTAATAACAGATGTTGCTATGTTGTAATTATGTATGGCCCCACCATAAAATTCTGCCTGGTTATTTAAAAATACACATTCTGTAATGACTGGTTTAGTGCCACCATACTGCGAAGCTTGATCATTGACCCAAATAGCAGCCCATTGCCTTGTGTACTATTTTGGGTAAAAGTAGAATTATTAAGAATTACATTAGAACCATAATTGATAGTGATCGCACCACCACGGGATGTGGCGACATTGCCTTTAAATGTGCAGTTTGATAATTCACAAGAAGCACCAAATCTGAATGAGGCTGCTCCTCCAACTAACGATGAATTGTTTTCGAAGTTTACATTTTCAAAATATGATAAGACGTCGGCGAAGCAAAAAACTGCTCCTGCATCTTCTGCATAATTATTTGAGAATGTTGAGTTTCTAATTATTGAGGAACTATCATAGCTCCAATTATATAGACCTCCACCATAACGATTTGTTAACTTACCGTTAGCATAACCATCTGAGATCGTTAGACCATCTATTATAGAATTTATACTTCCTTTTAATACGTGGAAACTATTATCTAGTTTGGAGTTAGAATCACCTATATTTCCACTTAGAATAGTTTTATTTTCTTTTATATTTCTTTCTGTTTTATTTTTTTCATTTCCTGAAAATCCTCCATAAATAGCTATACCATTTTTCATAACGAAACTTACATTTCTATTAGAATCGGTTGTTGGTTTATATGTGCCTTCTGCTATCCAAATTTCAGCTCCTCCTATTTCTTCTGCTCTTTTAAGAGCATCTTGTAAATTATTATAGGCATTGCCCCAACTTGTTCCATCACCTTCTTTAGGACCTTGTTTTACATATATTATATTATTAGGAATAGATGCTGTTTTAGTTAGTACATTATCTGTCCCAAATCCAACGTGAGTACCATGATTCTTTTTTGAAGAATTAGGAGAATTAATAAAAGTCTTAAGCTTAGCAGAATATAATTTGTCGATTTGCTCTGCACTAAGAGATTTGATTTTAGTTGATATTTCAATTAATTCATTATATTTTTCTTCTAATGTGTCTAATGAGTGATTAAATCCTTCTATTTCTGATTTCCAAGCATAAATCCAATCTTCGCCCCATAAAGTGATATTTGCTGATCCATTAGTTTTTGATTTATTATTTTTTATTACAGAATTAATTACCAGGGGATTATTTCCTTTTCCTCTCACGTTCGCATTATAAGAGCCTTGATATAGGCCTGCTCCTTCAGATTCAACAGTATTATTTATTATTTTACTATTAACAATAATAGGACATGAAGATCCATCGTTTCCTATCGCAGCTGCATCATGTGCTGTATTTTTTTCAAAGAAACAATTAATGAGAATAGGTGAACATCCAAAATCATTATATAGTGCACCACCTTTAGCGCTACATTCATTATTCGTAAATTCACAATTTATTAATATAGGATTTGTACCCATATCATTTTGCATTCCACCTCCTCTTCCTTCTGCATAGTTTCCTTCTATCTTTACATATATAAAAACTGGAGAAGGTGTATTTCCTTCTAGTTTAGAAGAAGTATTAGTCATGTTGTAAATTCCGCCTCCTTTACTCGCATAGCAATTACGAATAGTGGTATTTCTAATAGTAGCATAGGTTTTGAAATTAAGGATACCAGCACCTGCATTGTCGGCAGAACGTAATATGTTTTGAGGTGTAGTATGCGTTTGAGGCTGCGCTCCATTTTGGGCTCCTCTTTGAGATCCTCTTTGTAAACCTCTTTGAGATCCTCTTTGTGCTCCAACTCCATTTCGTACTTGTTGAGAACTAGAAGATCTACCCATTTTTGGCTTCATGTTTCCTCTAGTGCCCATAGCATAACCATCTTCCACGATAAAGCCATCAATTACAGCTCCATTGGCTGTTACTACTACATGCATTGAATTATCAGTATTAATAGATTTATCTCCAATATTTCCACTAAGGATTGTGAGATTTTTAATCCAGTCACGCTGAGATAATGACGTCTCAGTTCCAGTAAATCCACCAAATAAGCTTATCTTTTCTTTAAGTTTAAATGATATACTTTTATCTGTTCCATCTGTAGGATAATAAGTACCTTTAGCTACCCAAATTTCGTCTCCAGGCTTTGATTTTTTAATAGCATCTTGTAAATTAGAGAAAGCACTTTCCCATGATGTTCCATTTCCGTTTCCTTCGATATTAGATCTAACATAAATTCTTTTAGCGTTCAAATTCACGCTTATACATAGAAGAAAAAGAAAAAATAATTGAAATTTTTTCATGTTTATAATTATTTATTAAATAAGTTATAATAATAGACTTACTAAATACTAAATAGTTTAATACATAGATATTAATATAATTATTGTACTTTTGTAAACAATAAAATTATATATTTATGATATTAGAAATAGAAACATTTAAAGAAGTATTTACTAATTTCTTTACTATTATAGTTAATCATTCTGAAAATGCATGGTATCAATTACTATTACTAAGTTTGATAATAGCATTAGCATTTATAATTGATTATTTTGTATCTAAAATCATAGTAAAATCTGTAAATAGATTTGCATTCTTAACTAAAGCCACATGGGACGATATTTTATTAAATAAAAATATTATAATCCACCTATGTCACATGATAGCTCCTATTTTAATTTATTCTTTCTTCGACATAGCTTTAAACGAAACTCATTGGGCATATATTTTCGTAAAAAAATTAAGTTTAATATATATAGTTATAAATTCTGTCAGATTCGGGAATGGATTTTTTACTGCTATTTATCAAGTAATTAGTAAAAAAGAAGCTTTTAAAGATAAACCGCTTAAAAGTATTCTCCAAATTTTTATAGTTTGTACCTGGATAGCAGGAATTATAATTATTATTAGTATTCTTATTAACAAATCACCAACTAAACTTCTTACTACTTTTGGTGCTTCGGCTGCTATAATAATGTTAATATTCAAAGATACTATTATAGGATTTGTATCTGGAATTCAACTGTCTGCTAATAAAATGGTATCTATTGGAGATTGGATTACAGTTCCAAAATATAATGCTGATGGTGTCGTTATAGATATTACTCTTAACACTGTTAAAGTACAAAACTGGGATAAAACTATTACTACTGTCCCTCCATATGCCCTTATAAGTGATTCCTTCCAAAACTGGCAAGGAATGACACATTCAGGAGCTAGACGTATAAAAAGGTCTATAAACATTGACATGAAAAGTGTTAAATTCTGTACTCAGGAAATGCTAGATAGATATAAAGAGATAGATCTTTTAAAAGATTATATAGAAAATACTGAAAAGAATGTAGAAGAATTCAATAAGACTAAAGTTAAAAATCACAATAATCCAGTAAATGGGCGTAGACAAACTAATCTTGGTATATTTAGAGCATATTTAGACATATATTTACATAAAAATGAAATATTTCGTGATGATATGACTTGTATGGTTAGGCAGCTGCAGCCTACTGAAAAAGGCATACCTATCGAGGTATATGCTTTTTCTAAAATTCAAGAATGGGTCGAATATGAAAAAGTACAATCAGATTTATTTGATCACATATTAGCCATAATTCCTAATTTCGATTTGAGTGTATATCAAGCTCCTTCAAGTGATGATTTTAGATCTTTAACTTCTCATATCTCATAAATTAATTATTCCTTTGTCATAATTTTTTTTGTCAAAAATATTTTTTGGCTTATAATTTGTTTATAAAAGCTCTACGTAAAAAATCACAATAATAAAATTATATATTTTATATAAATACCACATCTTTAAGATGTTTTTAATTTAAATAGAAAAATGAAAAAAAACATTATTCAATCATTGCCGGCATTATAATTATTTTCGCTGCTTTGTTTTTCTCAAATGTGCTTTCTAACGCCAAAAAGCAACCACAACATAATGCTGTTCAAAAAACTGAACTATATGTTAAAACAGAAAAAGTTTCATATTATAATAATGATGTAGATATCCATTATAGAGGTCGCTTAGTATCTTCTAATAATATTATCCTTTCTTCTGAAGTATCAGGTAAAATTCTTCAAGGTGATGTAAATCTTAAAGCTGGTACTAATTTTAAAAAAATGACATTTTATTCAAAATATATAATGAAGACATTGTAGCAGCTTTAACTGCACAGAAATCTGCTTTCTTACAGACATTATCTTCTACTCTACCAGATATTAAGATTGATTTTCCTGATGAATATTCTAAATGGAGTTCTTTTTTCGAAAATTTCGATTTACAAAAGAAACTTCCACCTCTTCCTGAATAATCTTCAAGTAAGGAAAAAGTATTTTTAGCTAATTATGGCGTACTATCTGCATATTATAGTCTTGCTCAACAAGAAATAACACTAAGTAAATATACTGTAAGAGCACCATTTGATGGCAGTTTTACTTCTGTATCAAAAGAAATAGGCGATATAGCTGGTGTAAATAGTGAAATAGCTAGTATGATTCGTACCTCTAAATTAGAAGTTACTGTTCCTATTTTTCCAGTTGACCTTAAATGGATAAAAAAAGGTACGAAAGCTAAGATAATTACTACTAGAAATAACGAGACAAGTGGTACAGTAGATAGAATTTCTTCATATGTTGATGAGAATACTCAATCTGTTAATACATACCTTAAAGTTAATAATCATAATGTAAAAATTCTTCAAGGTGAATATGTTGATGTTAATTTTTCAGTTCATAAAGTCTTTGGTATGAAAGTCCCTAGAGAATCTATTGTTGAAGATAAATATATTTATATTCTTAAAGATAATCAATTAGTAAAAACTGATATTGATGTCATAAAAAAGAGTAATGATTATTATATCATTTCTGGTCTAGATGAAGGTAGCGAAGCTGTAATAGAATCTTGAGCAGAACGGCATCCATGTCAGACGAGCCAGAATGGACTGTGGCTCCTGCTCGCGCGAGATAGTGGAGACCGTCGAGAAACACTCGGAGCTGTTCTACATTCGTGCCAACCGCTGCGGCTCGCTCTACGACAGCCTGCTGGCACTGAGGGGATGGAAGCGCGAGGTGATCAACGGCATCGAGTATGAGCTGAACTCCATCATCACGGAAAAATGGGAGGGCAGGGCATACCGACTCGTCATACAGCGCGAGCGCCGGCTGGACGGCGAGCAGGACTTGTGGGAAGGCGAGTACACTTACCGCTGCATACTGACCAACGACTACACCTCAACCAACCGCGAGATCGTGGAGTTCTATAATCTCAGAGGTGGAAAGGAACGTATCTTCGACGACTTGAATAACGGGTTTGGACGGGCAAGGCTGCCCAAGTCATTCATGGCAGAGAACACCGTGTTCCTGCTGCTGACGGCAATCATACGCAACTTCTACAAGTTCCTCATGGACAGGCTTGACACGAAAGCCTTCGGACTGAAGAAGACGAGCCGTATCAAAGCCTTCGTGTTCAAGTTCACCAGCGTGCCCGCCAAGTGGATAAGGACAGCCAGACGCTATGAGCTGAACATCTACACGGACAACCAATCATATCTAAACCCTTTTGCACTCTCAGACGGCTGAGAAACCGGCTTTGCGGGTCAACGACAGCATAAAGCCCCTGTAATGCTTTGACGGGGTAAGGGGATGTTGGGCACAACCATCCATAAAGCGTCACCGTAATGGCAAAATAATCGCCAAATGGAGGGGCTGACAGGAAAATATTGCTTCCAAAACTATTAGTTGCGGATTTTAGGTTATTCTAACCTAACGAGCAATTCTTTACTTAAATCTTCGCCCTCCCCTAACGGAACGGCATGACGGGTCTTCCATCAGAGCCTATGGCACTGGTGAAGGACGGAACGGACAGCGAGAGGACGTTGACGGCTTTTCCTTTGGGTATCAACAGGGCTGACTGCATATCGCGCCAGCTCAGTTTGATGTCCCCTTCCCAAGCTGTCATTGTTCACTCGCTTTTAAGTCCGTTCTTGCCGTCGTGCAGTTTCCGTTTCCCACCGTTATCCTTAATCTTATACTCACTCTTCGAGAACTTTCATCTTATAACCTTCCGAGACATTCTGTTTCTTCTCATGTCGGCTTTCTGGTTGACAGGGAATCATTTTTCTGCGAAGTTAGCTTGGATCTTGCAAACTGCAAGGCGTGTCTTGTGAACAATCTTCCTTTAGGCACGAGTGCTTAAAGCGTATTCTTCACGACAGTCTTGCCTTATTTGCCCCATCCGCACTTCGGAAAGCAGAATCTTCGGGTCACTTGCAAAACCCTGTGTTGAAAAATTAGTTTAATTGC
>JBAYDV010000087.1:0-8118 GCA_041668045.1 Bacteroidales bacterium
GGACAGAAAATATCTGTATAATCGCTATAACCAGCTCTTTCATATTGTACTGGACGAGAAGTATCTTCTTTTTTTAACCAGCGATATACATTTTCGAAATTAGGTCCCATACCTGCTTCATTACCCATAGACCATATAATTACTGAAGGATGGTTATAATTTCTTTGTAAATTTCTTTCATTTCTTTCCATATGTGCCAATGCGAATTTCTCATTTTTAGCTAAAGTCTTGGGACCATATCCCATTCCATGAGATTCAATATTTGTCTCTGCTACTAAGTAGATACCATATTTATCGCATAAGTCATACCATCTATTGTCATCTGGATAATGAGATGTACGAACAGCATTAATATTCAATTTTTTCATTAATTGAATATCTTCTATCATTCTTTCTTCAGACACTACATAACCTCCATCAGGATCTAATTCATGTCTATCAGCACCTTTAATAAGAATAGCTTGTCCATTTACTAAAAGTTGACTATTAACGATTTTAACATCACGGAAACCTACTTTCAATGGTATAACCTCATTTATATTTCCTTTATTTTTATTAATAACTAATAAAGTATATAAATTAGGAATTTCAGCTGACCATTTTAATGGATTAGAAATCTTCATTTCTACGACATCTGTTGCACTTTGAGTAAAATCATTTACTTTTTTAGATCTACCTGCTGAATGAATAGTTTTTTCTGCTACTGAATTACCTTTAGCATCAAGTAATTTAATCTCAATATCTGAACTTCCCTTGACATTCATCTTAACTTGAAGATTAGCATCCTTATATTGGTCATCAAGATTTGTATTTACTCTTATATCTTGTATGTGATTCTTATTTCTTGTATATAAATATGATTCACGTGCTACACCATTCATTCTCCAGAAATCCTGATCTTCTAAATAAGTACCATCACAAAATCTATATATTTGGAAAGCTATTAAATTCTTTTTACCAGGTGTTAAATATTTTGTTATATCAAATTCAGCTTCTAATTTACTATCTTCGCTGTATCCTACATATTTTCCATTGACCCATAAATACATACATGCAGTCATTGAACCAAAATGAGCTATAATCTCTTTTCCGTTCCAATTGGCTGGAATTTCGAAACTTCTTCTATATGAACCAACATAATTTTTTTCTTCTGGAAGCAAAGGAGGATCGTTTTTAAAAAAACTTCTCCAGGGATAGCCCTGATTTACATAAATAGGATCTGCATATCCATATAACTGCCACATACCAGGTACTGGTATTTTATCCCATCCTTTATCATTGAAATCTTTTTTATAAAAATCTTTAGGACGAGCAGCAACAGTTGTTACCCAATTAAAGTTCCATATACCATCAAGTGTCATGAAATTACGGGAGTTTTCCTTTTTTCCTTGTAAAGCCTTATCTACAGACTCAAAAGAAAAGAAGTTAGAATGCATAGGAGCTCTGTTAACTTCATTGACATATGGATCTGTCCATTCGTCACTTGGTGATTGTTTTCTTGATGCTGATGCAGCAAGACAAGTTATCGGTATAAATTCTGTCACCAGAAAGGCGATAATACCTATACTTACGAGAGTTAATTTTTTCATTATAATATATATTTTACATTAATTTAATGTTACTAAATTACCTTTTTTATTTAAAAATTGAGTCGATTTATATGTCAACTTTAACACATAAATGAAAATTCTACTTTTTTGAATGATTTTTAGTGTATTTTTGACTAAAAGTTACATTGTTTTTTAATTTATTTATCTCCATTAAAATGTCTTACTCCATTCCAGTAGATTTGATTTATATAATCAATCCTCCAATCTATGGCAAAATTAGTATGCATAGGTACTTGATTAAAATCTAAAGTAAATGGTTCAAGAGAACCTGTTTCCAACATATATACTATATCGTTTAAACAAAGTAATGTTTCTTGATCTGTTTTACAGTCTCTAAGTATTGGATAGACTTGAGATGAAGATATTTTAACTCCCATACTAGATAATGCTACTAAAGCTGCACTACGATTAAAACTGCGTTCATTATTAAGACTCATAATAACAAATGGTTTCAAATTAATAGCTTCTTTTCCAAAAGATGCTATATCATTAAGAGCCCACCATGTTTTTACATAATCTTTATGTCCATTATTATTTAATAGATTTTTTAATGCATCAAAATTTTGGTCAAGTGGCTGAAGCTGCATATCAGCTAGTTTTATAAAAGCTTTAATTTGCTTTCTATTTTTAGTACCCCACGTATCAGGATTTTTGAATCCTTCTTCATAAGTAATAGTTTCAGGGTAAAAACCTAGATCAGCTTTCTCTATTAAATATTCGGTGAGATCCTTTCTCATATCTAGAAGAACCTTTTTATATTTAGGATCATCCACCAGGTTATGCATCTCATTAGGATCTGTTTTTATATTATATAACTCTTCTGGTCCTTGTGGCATAAAAAAACGAGACTGTCTTTCATTCAATTTACCATCTTTATACATATCTCTCCACTGCATGAATGCTAATAATTGATATCTGTATTCTGCATACATAGAACGTGGATGGAAAGGTTGATAATTTCGAGCATATCTAAAATCGCCTTTATACAAGCAACGATTGAATGAATAAAATTCATCATAACGGTCACCATAGCAATAAGCTTTATCTTTACCTGGTTTAGTATCTGGACCTAAGAATGGTACTCCATCCATTTCTTTAGGTGTTTTGACACCTGCTAAGTTTAACGCTGTTGGACCTAAATCCATAAATGTTACTTTACCTTCTTGACGAGAAGGTAATTTTAAATTTATTTTATCTCTCCAAGTTTTAGGTACATATACCATCAAAGGAACATGATAACCTATATCATTGGTATATCCTTTAGTTCCAGGGAGAGTTCCTCCATTATCACCAAAATAAAAAATAAAAGTATTGTCAAGTTCTCCATCTTTTTTAAGCATCTTGATCATCTCTCCAAATTCAGCATCAGAAGCTGCGATATTATCATATTCCTTCGCAAATGTATATCGCATCAACTTCGTATTGGGTAAATATGGAGGAATATTAGTTTTATCAGGGTCTGTTTTAGTCTTTACGGTATTATAAACATGTTCGGAAAATTGAATTTTAGATTCATGAGTCAACATATTACTTCTTTGAAAAAAGAAAGGCTGTGATTTATCTTTTCTTTTCTCCCAATCGCCAAGTTTTCCATCTCCTATATCCCATGTTCCTTCATTTTCTTGAACATTATAGTCTTTTTTCTTAGCATTAGCAGTAAAATAACCTACTTCGCGAAGATATGTTGGGAACATTTTCAAACCTTCTGGAAGAGGAAGTGCTTCGAACTTTCTATGAAAAGCGCCGTCAAATCTAGGAGCATAACACCCTGTTATTAATGTAGTTCTAGCAGCAGAACTCACAGATGCATTACTATATGCATGAGAAAAAAGCAGTCCTCCTTCTTTATAAAGTTTTTCAACGTTTGGAGTTTTTCCCCCATATTGTCCAGGGTTATACATCTGTAAAAACTGAGGAGAAAGATCTTCAGTTAAGAAAAATATTATATTAGGATGCTCGGGGTCTTTATTTTGAGCTTGCATTGATAAAGGAAGTACAAATATAAACATACTTCCTGCCATAGTTAGTTTTGAGATCATATTACGTATGAAAATTATAAATTGATTATTTCAACAAATATAAAAATTAATTTAGATATGTTAATTCAAAAATAAAAGATATATTTGCACAATGATTTCTTTCGGACATTCTAACATACTAAACTTAAAAAATATACGTCCATACGTTTTACCAATAGCGATAATCTTTGGAAGTATTTTTCATTCTTTTTTCTCTAAGATTCATAATGTGGCTCCATATATTATAGGTGTCATTTTATTTTTAACTTTCTGCGAGGTCGATTTTAAAAAGATAAAAATTCAAAAATATCATCTATGGCTTTTAGCTTTTCAGTTAATATTATCTATAGTATTTTATTTAATTTTATCACCATTTAGTGCTATTCTAGCTCAAGGTGCTATGATAGGAATTTTAGCTCCAGTGGCTGCTTCATCTACAGTAGTAGCTGTAATGATAGGAGCAGACATGAATTCTATGGTTTCATATACTATATTAGGAAATTTAGCCATTGCTATAGCAGCACCAATATATTTTTCATTCGTAGGAACACAAAATGGAAGTCCTTTTTGGCCAAGTTTTTGGGATATCATCATGAGGGTATCTCCTGTAATTATCTTTTCTTTAGGAGGTGCATATATAGTTCAGAGAAGACTAAAAAAACTACATAAAGTCATTACTAAATATCAAACCCTACCCTTTTATTTATGGAGTATAGCTTTAGCTACTGTAATAGGCGTCTCTACAGATTTTATAATCAAACAATATCATACTGAATACAAAATTATATGGTTAATGGTTCCTATTTCTATTATAGAATGTTTAATGTCTTTTGGCTTTGGAAGATGGATAGGAAAAAGATATGGATACAAAGTATCAGGAGGTCAGGCACTAGGTCATAAAAATGGAATTTTAGCTGTTTGGATGTCTCAAGCTTTTCTAAATCCTTTAGCATCTATTGTTCCTGCGTTATATATTCTATGGCAAAACATATGGAATAGTGTTATGATATGGAAAACTAATAATGCTTCTAAACTTGACAAGAAAGAATAGAAATAAAAAATTATTAGAAGTTTAATAGAATTGTATTATATTCGCACATAGAAAAGATAAATAACGTCTAAATGGATTATACATTTTTTGACTTTTTAAAACTTATTGGTTCATTATGTTTATTCCTTTACGGAATGAAAGTAATGAGTGAAGGTTTGCAAAAAGCCGCTGGGGATAGACTAAGAAGTATTCTATCTGCGATGACTAGTAACAGGTTCGCTGGTGTTCTTACTGGAGTTTTAATTACAGCTCTTATTCAAAGTTCTTCTGCTACTACTGTTATGGTCGTTAGTTTTGTTAATGCGCAATTACTTACACTAACACAGTCTATTTCAGTAATTATGGGTGCCAATATAGGTACAACAGTTACAGCTTGGTTAATTTCGATTTTTGGATTTAAAGTAGATATGGGAGCCCTCGCGCTCCCTATTTTAGCATTTACTATTCCCCTATTATTCTCTAAAAAGAGTAATGCTAAATCTATTGGTGAATTTATGCTAGGTTTTGCTTTATTATTTATGGGACTATCTTTTCTTAAATCCAATGCACCAGACCTAAATGCTAATCCAGAAATGTTATCATTCGTCCAGAAATATACCAATCTTGGATTTGGATCAGTACTATTATTTCTATTTATAGGAACCATTATAACTATTATTATACAATCTTCTTCAGCTACTATGGCCATTACTCTTATTATGTGTTCTAGTGGATGGATTAGCCTAGAATTAGGAGCAGCTCTAGTATTAGGAGAAAATATAGGTACTACTATAACTGCCAATGTAGCAGCATTAACCGGGAATGCACAAGCTCGTCGAGCCGCTCTAGCCCATTTTGTATTTAATATATTTGGTGTGATATGGGTATTAGTTTTATTTCACCCTTTTATGCATCTAATAAATTGGATAGTAGATAATTATTTCGCTACTAATAATTATGCAGTAACTATATCATACAAGTTATCTGCTTTCCATACTATTTTCAATATTTGTAACGTTATATTCCTTATCTGGTTTATTCCATTAATAGAAAAATTAGTTTGTCAATTAATTACCTCTGATCCAGAAGAAGAAGATTATAGACTTAAGTATATATCAAGTGGCTTACTTTCTACTTCAGAATTATCTATTTTACAAGCACGAAAAGAGATTAATCTATTCGCAGAAAGAACAGCAAGAATGTTTTCAATGAATAGAGAATTACTAAATACTAAAAAAACAGAGGAATTCAGTCGTATATATGGGCGCATAGAAAAATATGAGTCAATTAGTGATAATATGGAACTCGAAATAGCCAGCTATTTAGGTGACGTTTCTAATGGTCGTTTAAGTAACGATGGTAAGGAACAAATCCAGTCAATGCTAAGAGAAATTTCCGAGATTGAAAGTATTGGAGATAGTTGTTTCAATATAGCTAGAACTCTAAATAGAAAACGTCAGACAGGAAAAGATTTTACAGAAAAGCAATATGCACATATCTCTAGTATGATGGATTTAGTCGATCAAGCTTTAGAAAAAATGATAGCTGTAGCTGGTAAAAAATATGAATCTTCTAAAGTTCTTAGTTTAAGTTATGACCTAGAAAATGAAATTAATAATTTCAGAGACCAACTTAAAACTAGAAATATCAATGATGTAGAAAAAGGACTTTATGATTACCAGATAGGTGTATATTACATGGATTGTATAGGTGATTGTGAAAAATTAGGAGATTATATTCTCAATGTCGTTCAAACTAAAGAAAAAAGATATTATAAACCTATCCCTGAGGAATATGAAGACATTTAGTCTTTAAAATTATAAATCATATGAAAATATAAATTTATACCAATAATTTTATATATTTGTTTATTAAGTAATTGTACCTTATTACTCATTTAAAATTATAAAATTATGAAAAATTTATTTGATCTTACAGGTAAAGTGGCAGTAGTCACTGGAGCAAGTTCAGGACTAGGTTCATCAGCTGCTCAAGCTTATGCAGAAGCAGGCGCGAAAGTAGCTCTTCTAGCTCGACGAGTAAACAAGCTCGAAAATCTTAAAGATAAAATTGAAAAAGCTGGGCACACGGCAATGGTAGTAGCTTGCGATGTTTCTTCTGAGGCTAGCGTAAAGAGCGCTATCGAACAAATCACACAAAAATTCGGGACAATAGATATATTGCTTAACAATGCCGGAGTGGCTGTTCGTGGTGGTGTAGATTCGATGACAGAAGAAGAATGGAATAAATCTTTTAATACTAACGTTAAAGGAGCTTTTTATCTGTCAAAATACATTGTACCTATAATGAAAGATAAACATTATGGAAAAATTGTAAATATAGCATCAGTAAACGCAGTCGTAGCAGATAAAATGGATGTTTTCACACGACATTCTTATAATGCTTCTAAAGCAGCTGTTGTAGGACTTACTAAAGGGATGGCTGCATCATATGCACAATTTGGAATAACTGTTAATGCTATTGGTCCAGGCCTATTTGAAACAGAGATGACATCTTCTACCCTTTTCCAGTCTGAAGAATTTATGAAATACTATAATTATCAATGCCCTGCAAGTCGTCCTGGTCATGTCGGAGAATTAAATGGTACCATATTATATTTATCTTCTGACGCCTCAAATTATGTACAAGGACAGCTAATCCTCGTCGATGGTGGTTTCACTTTAGTTTAAAGTCATATATATTAAAAATAAATAAAGCATGAGTAGAAAAATTCTACTCATGCTTTTTATTAATACTTAACTATGATAAGCTCTACTCGCTAAATACTACTTCTTCATCTCGATAATCCACCGATATAACATTGCCCTTTGAGATTTTTCCAGCTATTAGCGACTCTGCCAGCCTGTTTATTAAATCGGTTTGCAAAACTCTCTTTACTGGTCTTGCTCCAAATTCTGGATTAAATCCTTTCTCTGTAATGTGATCTAAAAATGCGTCACTATAATTTAATTTTATATCACTCTCGAGAAGTTTAGCATCTAAGAGTTTCAGTTGTAATTTTAATATCTCGCGGATATCTTCTTTCGTCAATGACTTAAATTTAACTATTTCGTCAATACGATTTATAAATTCTGGTCGCATAAACTTGAAAAGTTCTTCTTTACTCTGCAGATTAGATGTCATAATCAAAATAGTATTTTTGAAATCGACAGTACGACCTTTATTATCCGTAAGACGGCCATCGTCAAGCACCTGAAGTAATATATTGAAGACATCAGGGTCTGCTTTCTCTATTTCATCAAGTAATACTACTGAATATGGTTTGCGTCTTATAGCCTCAGTTAATTGACCACCTTCATCATATCCTACATATCCAGGAGGCGCTCCGACTAAACGAGAAACAGAATACTTCTCTTGATACTCACTCATATCAATACGAGTCATCATATTCTCATCGTTAAACATGGATTCAGCCAAAGCTTTAGCTAATTCAGTTTTA
>JBAYDV010000088.1:0-7981 GCA_041668045.1 Bacteroidales bacterium
AACTCTCTCATTTTCTTAATAGAAGATGAATGATCCGGTTCCATATGATTAACTATTAAATAATCAATAGCTCTATCTCCGATTACTTTATGTATATTTTCTATAGTCTCTTCTGCGAAAGGATATTCCACTGAATCAATTAAAGCTATTTTATCATCTATTATTAAATAAGAATTATACGATATTCCATCTGTTAAAGGCCAAAGCTCTTCAAAAAGTACGGTTTCACAATCATTAACACCTACACTAAAAATATCTGTAGAAACTTTATTCATTTTTATTATTAATTTTATTGTTTATATCTAAATTTATTATGAAAATTGAACCTTTTTTACTAGAAGAAGCTAGATATATCTCTCCTCCTAAATAATCTGTCAACTTTCTGCACATATATAATCCTAAGCCTGAACCTTGACCTTGAACTATACTAGCTTTAAAGAATTTATTAAATATTAATTCTTTATTAATATATTCTATTCCGCATCCTGTATCTGAAATCATTATTTGTGCTTTATTATCAACTTGGGAAACTTTCACATTAATTTCTCCTTTTAATGTATATAAATAAGCATTTTCTAATAATTCTCTCAATAGTTGAGTAAAATATGATTTATTTGTATATATCTCATTTACATTTTTATCAATATTTTTAGAAAATTTAATACTTTTTTCTGCAAATATAGGATTTAATAAAATTTTATGAACTTCACTTTCAATTATCGCACCAATATTTATTTTTTCTATCTTAAGATTATTAGAAAAATTATCCAAATAAGCAGTGTTTAACATATCATCAATCATAGAAACTATAGCATTTGTACTTTTAAATAAGATATTTTTAATAATCGGGAATTCAGATTTTAAAATTTTCTCATTGACTAATAAATCTATGTTATGTTTCATAACTTGAACAGGAATATTTATATCCTTATCAATATTATGAAGAAAAGAATGTTTAATATTCTCTACTTCTTGAGCTTTAGATGTTTGTTCTTTTAGTTCTTCTTTAATTCTTCTTTCTTTTTTAAATTTTTGATATATATAAAATACAGATAGTATTAAAAGTATTAATATAATTGATATTAGATAATTTACATTTCTTCGTGTTTTAGCTTCAATTTTCAATTTTTTTATTTGTAATTCTTTTACACGAGATGTTAGCTCAGCCCTCTGAAGCTGATTGTAGAAAGATTCTGAAAAAATAGAATCTTGACGTGATGATAAAGTATGTAAATTAACATATGCTGAATAATAATCACCTTTATCAAAGAAAGCTCGAGCTCGTATTTTATATAAATATAACTTATTTACATAGTGAGGATTAAAAGAATATCGATATAAATTTATAAAAGAATCACTATACTTAATAATATCATTTAAATAAGATTCTTTTTTAGTTTTAATATATCTTATTGAACTATAAAAAAATGAGTAGTAATAATATAATCCTGAAATTTTTTGACTTTTATAGCTTATGTCATTATAATATTTAGTAGCTAGTTTATTATATGAGATTAAGGAATCTTGAGGATACATACCAGCATAAGTCATTAAATGAACATAAGCTTTAAAATATTCTAGCTCTCCATGATAAAATGGTCTTTTCTTTCTTAGATAATCATTATTATAATAAGCTCTTGTAAAAACAATCCAATTTTTATATATCTCGTTTTTAATATGAATACTAGATACACTGTCAGAAAAATATTCACAAATAAAAGATTGAAAAAAATACTTTGAATGCAGAGGAAAAAGATTAACTAAATCAATACATTGTTTAAAACCTGATAAAGAAAGAGAATCTTTATTATTAAATAAAACTTTCAAGAGTTGATTTTCAACTTGAATATATTTATTATGTTGATTATCTTGGGTTAAATCATTTAGTAAATCTTTCAATAGAGAATCTCTACTATTAGATGCATTCATTCTTTCTAGAATATATATTTTATTTAGGAAGTCAAAAAATTCATATACTCCATCATAGATTAAATCATTTTGAAAGAAAGATTTATTAATTTTATTAAAATGAAAATGTATTGAATCATATTGACATTTATTAATATTTCTATTAATTATATGTCTTATACTATACATCATACCATATTTATCATTATTATTAAAAGATAAATCATATAGTAAATGGTAATTTTCATTTAAGATATCAGATTCAGAAGAAATATCACATATATTAATTAATAGTTGTATTTTTTCAGTAGAGTTATCTGTCTTATCGTATTGACTTCTTAAATCATCTACAGAAACATTATATAACACATCTTTAGCATAAATATTCAAACTTATACTATTAAGACTAAATATCATAAAGATTATATATATAAAATTATTTCTGTGAATCATTATTGTATATTTTTCCTATTAAATATTTAAATTATCTTTAGCTATTTTAATGCGCTAATTATCCATAGATATATCAAAACCAAAAGTAGAGCCTTGTTCAGAAGAAGATACTAAATATACATCTCCATTTAAATGTTGAGCGATTAATTTACATATATATAATCCTAATCCTGCTCCTTGGGTAAATTCATTCAATTTAACAAATTTATCGAATATTTGTTTTTGATCTTCTTCTTTTATACCTATTCCTGTATCACTTATTAATAAACGAATGATATTATCTTCTCTCTTTTTTGTTTGTATTTTTATAACACCTTTTTCTGTATATAAAAATGCATTTTTAAGTAATTCTTCTATAATTTTAGAAAGAAAAAGTTTATTCGTTTTCAAATACCTGGCATCATTAGAAATATCTACAGAAAAATTTATTTTTTTTAAATAATCTGATGTTTTAAAAATTAGTTGATCCAAAACTTCATTACTTACTTCTTTTAAATCACATTCTTCTATTTTGTCATTATCGTTAAAATTATCAAAATAAGCTACAAATAACATATCGTCTATCATAGAAGTTAATTCATTAGTAGTCTTCATCAAAGCCTTTTTAATTATTGGTTTATCCTCTTCTGATAAAGAATTTGTTAAAAATAATTCAGAATATCCATGAATCGAATTAATAGGAGTCCTAATCTCATGTGCTATATTATGAAGGAAAGCTTGTTTTTTCCCTTCTGCTGCTGTAGCCTTAGACCTTTGTTCAAGTAAAGTAATTTTAAGTCTTTGCTCTTTCTTATAAAGAATATATATTGTTATAGTTATTAATATAGCCAGAAATAAAATTATACTAATTAAATATGTAGTTTTTCGCTTAGATAATGATGATATTTCTAGAGATTGTAGTTCAATATCATCCATCTTAGATTTTATTTCTAAATCTTTTATTTTGCTATTGCTAATATTTCTAAAGGTATATTTCCTATTTTGTGAATAATTAGCTAAATCACCATAAGCATCTTTATAGTTGCCTAAATATTTATAGATATTAGATCTCTGTTGAATTATACTTAATGTGTCTATCAATCCTCTAGTTTTCCCTAAGTGAATAAGATCAATTAGTTTTTTATTAAAACTATAAGCCTTATTAATAAAACTAGTATCTATCTGATTATTATGCGAAGAAATATTAGCAAAATAACTTTTATATAATAAATTAATTTTCCTTTGAAAAAAATCATTAAATAATGTATCACACATTATATATTCATTATTCTTAATATAAATAACTTTATTCATTATATAAGAATAAAACTTATGATTAGATGAGTCTATATTTTTATTAAAATCATTCAATAGATAATCAATATAATATCTATTTAAAATGTCTTCCGTTTTAAATGTGTAATAAGCACTATTTTGGACATAATATGAATCTCTAAAAGTGAATCTTAGCAACGAATCTTCAGCATAATACTTTTCCACCATTTCATGGTAATAATCTAAAGTATCAACAGGAAAATACACATATTCGTTTAAAAACGATAAATATATCTGAAAATAATATTTTCTTCCTGAAACATATGGATTTCTAACATTTATAACTTCATTAGTATAATAATCTTTTATAATATTCAACCATCTTTTTGAAACTTCAATTTTAGATTTTCTATTTTTAATGAAAGTTAATAAATAAGAATAAATATTGGTACTAAATTTAAATCTAGCATATAAAGGAAATGTTAACATTTCCTCTTCAGCTTGTTCCATCATTCCGGATTTAGTTTCTGCAGATTGTAAAGAATTTAATTTTGATGCCCAAGAACTTTTAATTATTGAATATATATAACGTCTTTCTACTCTTTGATATTTATTCTCAAAAGTTTTATGTTTATCAAAAAAAACTAAGTAAGTGTCAATTAAAGAATCTTGTTCTGCTGCATTTTTAGCATATAATATAGAATATGTTCTATACATCATATCATAATACTCCGGAAGACCTTCGAAATCGTAATATTGTTTGGCTAATGGTCTAAGCATTTTATCTACATAAAACGAAACTGAATCAAGCTGGAAAGTATTTAATTTAGATAATATAACATTTTGTGCTCCATACATTATAGCATAAGTATCATTTTCCTTAGTTGCTAAGTTATATAGTATCTTCCCTTTTTCTCCTTTAAATACTTGATCATCTGATATATCACACATATTAATGAGTAATATTATTCTATCAGACGTTTTTCTTGATATTTCATATTGATTAAGCAATTCTTGTATAGTTGGTCTAAATCTATCATCTTGAGCCCAAACATCAATGTGCAACAAAAGAAAAGCTACAAATAGCGATAACGAAAAAATTTTATATGAGTTCTGAAACTTTTTATTCATATGAAGATTTAGATCTTATATAGAGTTTCTAAATATCTTGTAAATTTAGTAAAAATATCGCTGTAATAAAATTCCTTTAAGAAAATTTTACTACTTTTGCGAAATGAATTTAGAAAAGAAAAATGCTTCTCTGTCTGTAAAAGATGGAAAATTTCTTCCAATATCGGAGGATTTTTATACACTTCAAGGTGAAGGTGAACATTCAGGAAAAGCTGCATATTTCATTAGACTAGCAGGTTGTAACGTTAAGTGTGCCTGGTGTGATTCTAAAGATTCATGGGATGCCTCTATCTTTCCACTTGTTTCTATATCTAATATTGTAGCTAAAGTCATGCAAACTTCAGCTGACACAGTAATTATTACCGGTGGCGAGCCATTAATGCATAATTTAGACTTTTTATGTAAAAAATTACATGAAAATAAATATAAAATTTTTTTAGAAACTTCTGGCTCTAGCGAATATAGTGGTTCTTTTGATTGGATTTGTCTTTCGCCTAAAAAAAACAGACATCCTCTTGATAATATTTACGAAAAAGCCTCTGAAATTAAAATAGTAATTTCAGACATTCAAGATTTCAAATGGGCGGAAGAAAACGCATCAAAAGCCAATAAAAATTGCATGTTATTTTTACAACCTGAATGGAGTAAAAGAGACAAAATTCTCCCAATGATTATACAATATATTAAAGATAATCCTAAATGGAGATTATCTATACAATCGCATAAATATATTAACATTCCATAAATATGAACATGAAAATTAAATCATTATTTTTATCACTAGCGATAGTTTTGATGGTCACACCATCTCTATCCGCAGTAACAAAAGACAAAAAAAAAGATAGTCCTAAAAGAGGCTATATTTTTACTACTGTAAAGGAAAATCCTATTACTTCAGTTAAAAATCAATATCGTTCAGGTACATGCTGGTGTTTCTCTGCTCTATCATTTTTAGAATCAGAAGCTATCAAAGCTGGATATAGTAAAGATATTGAACTTTCAAGAATGTTTGTTGTAAAGCATTCTTATAATGAAAGAGCTAAAAAATATGTAAGACTTCATGGACATCTAAATTTTAGTGCAGGTAGTTCTTTTGGTGACGTATTAGAAGTTATCAAAAAAGATGGTATTGTACCTTATTCTATTATGACAGGGATGAATTATGGTGATTCATTACCAAATCAAACAGAATTAGATAATGTCTTGAAAGGTTATGTAGAAAATGTAATTAAAAGTAAATATTTAACAACTGCTTGGGAAAGAGGACTTCAAGGAATATTAGACGCTTATTTAGGTGAATATCCTAGCAATTTCGAATACAAAGGTAAAGAATATAATCCTATAACTTACAGAAACTCTTTAGGCATAAACATGGATGATTACGTAGATCTTACATCTTGGACACATCATCCTTTTTATGAAAAAATGGTTATAGAAGTAGCTGATAACTGGCGTTGGGAACAAGCTTACAACATCCCTATTGATGATTTAATGAGAATAATGGACAACGCTATTAATAATGGATATACTATAGCTTGGGCTTCAGATGTAAGTGAAACAGGATTTTCACGTAATGGTATAGCTACTGTTCCAGATAAAGATGCTATTAAAGCTATCGGAAGTGATCAAGAACATTGGACTGGTAAAAATGGTCATAAAATGACAACAAATCCTACAGGTCCTAAACCTGAAAAAGTTATAACTCAAGAAATGCGTCAAGAAGCTTTTGATAATTATCATACTACTGATGACCATGGTATGCATATGTTTGGTATCGCTAAAGACCAAAATGGCACAAAATATTACATGGTTAAAAATTCTTGGGGAGATGCAGGTAAATACAAAGGAATTTGGTATTTTTCAGCTCCTTTCGTAAAATATAAAACTATGGATATGGTAGTTAATAAAAATGCCATTCCTCAAGATATCCGCGAAAAATTAGGAATTTAAATAAGTTCTCAATTTAAATATTAAAAATATGAGTTTAAAAAAATATATTCCCAATACTATAACAAGTTTTAATCTTCTCTCTGGAGCAGGTTCTATCATTTGTACTTTCAATAATGATTATGAATGGGCATTGTTATTTATATTGTTTGCAGCTATTTTCGATTTTTTTGATGGTTTCGCTGCAAGACTTCTAGATGTAAAATCAGAAATTGGAAAAGAATTAGACTCATTAGCTGATGATATTAGTTTTGGATTAGCTCCTGCTATACTCATGTATCATAAAATGAGCAATATGGCAGGCTGTCCAAAAATCTTAATATATACACCTTTAATCTTAGCAGCATTTTCTGCAGTAAGATTGGCTAAATTTAATATTGACGATAGACAAACTGAAAGTTTTATTGGGCTCCCTACTCCAGCGAGCTCAATTCTTCTTTCTTCTATGATTTGTATGAGTTCTATTAATCATATACCATCTTTAGAAAATTTTTATATGATTCCTATTTTATCAATACTATTCTCTATATTATTGATAAGTAATATTCCTATGTTTTCTCTTAAATTTCACGATTACACTATAAAACATAATATACATCGCTATATATTTCTTTCTATAAGTTTTATAATAATATTAGTAGCTTTAGTTTTCACAGTTCATTTCGCTACAATAATATTTTTAGTAATGCTATGGTATATGTTCGCAAACATAATTATACTATTAGGTACATTACTAACTAATAAAAAAAATTAAGATCGCTTTTTAGCAATAGAAATAATTTCTTCTACAGATGTATTTGTAAAATCATTTATAACTAAATCAGATAGAGGTTCTATTTCTTCTTTAGTATACGTAGTAGCTAGACCTACTACGAAGGCTCCAGATTTTCTTGCTGCTGTTAATCCATATATTGAATCTTCGAATATAATAGTGCGCGATGGAATAGCATTAAACATCTTCATTCCTAATAAAAAGCATTCTGGATTAGGCTTAGACTTAGTTATTTGATTCGCAGTAATGAAATAATGAAAATAATCCTTTAACTCGGGATGAGCAGCATAAACATTATTCATTTTCATGTCATTAGAACTTGTTACTACAGCTATATTAACATTTTTCTGAGAAGCTTCTTTAATAAATTCCTCCGCTCCATTTATATAGTAATATGACAATTTTTCTTCATATGACATTATATCATCAACAATTTTATCTCCTATTTCAGGACAATCAGAGAAATACATAAAACGAATACGTTTCATAGATTGGCCTTTTATTTTCATTCCGAAG
>JBAYDV010000089.1:0-7922 GCA_041668045.1 Bacteroidales bacterium
CAGATGGTAGTTATGCAGCTGTAATTATGAACAATAGTGATTCTAAGGTAAATGTTACTTTTGAAGATGATACTGAGTCATTTTCAGATAAACTTTTGCCATCATCAGTAACCTCATATACATGGAAAAATAAACAATAAACATTTATGAAAAAATTAAAATATACAATAATAGCATTGCTCTCATTATTAGCTATATCAGCATGTAATGATGAGATAAAAGATCCTACCTTAAATCCAGGAGAAGGACCTGAATTTAGTGATTTAGTTTTACCAGAAACAGTACATTATGGTGATAGTTTAGTATATCAAGTAACTCTTAATGATAATAAACCACTTTCAACATTAACAGCTCAAATTTATTTTGGTCAGGACGAAATAAGTAAAA
Source organism: Bacteroidales bacterium (assembly GCA_041668045.1). Taxonomy (GTDB): domain Bacteria; phylum Bacteroidota; class Bacteroidia; order Bacteroidales; family UBA932; genus JBAYDV01. The sequence goes on from JBAYDV010000089.1 coordinate 388, forward strand.
CTGTTGTTAGAACTAAAAGTAATGGTACATATTCAGGAAAAGTATTGGTGCCTTATTTCAAAGATATACCTGATGGGACATTAACATTTAAACTTACTGCTCAGAATATTGAATTTGGTACGACAGTTCAAGAAAATGAGATATCTGTAGAACGTGCAGATTATGAATACTTAACTCTAGTTAGTGAAGATGGAAGAGAATATAGAATGGATAGAACAGATCAATATCAATATATTTATCATGGAATACTTCCTCAGAGAGTAAATGCTTATATAGTCTCACCTGAGCCTTCAGAGGAAGAATTAGCTCTTGGAGTTAATCAAATTACGTGGGGTAAAAATGGAGATGAGATTACTAGTGGAGTTACTAATAGTATTAATTTTATTAATACTCTAGCAGGAGAATATGATATAACATTTAATAGTAAAACATATGAAGCAGCACCTTTTGAGAGTCCAATATCTATGGGAGGTATAGGCTTGCAAGCTGTAAATAATACTCTATATAAAGTAGAATTGAATATAGAAAAAGGTCAAATTCTATCTGCAGAAGGTTTTACTTATGATGATTTCTGGATTGATCCTGACTTTTTTGAATATAATAATACTAGTAATATTACATTTTTAGCTATATCAGGAAAATATAGAATTCTTATAGATAAAGATTTAAAATATATTACGGCGGAAGCTATGAATGGTGATGAACTTTCAACTTTCGCAGATGGAGGATCAGTGTGGCTTATTGGATGGGGAATAGGAAAACCAAATCCATCTTTAAATAATATAAATTGGTCTACGGATAAAGGATTATGTATGGCTAAAATCGATGATAATTTATATCAAATTACTTTAACATTCTTAGAAGGTTATGATTTTAAGTTCTTCTACCAAAAAGGATGGGGAGGAGAATTTGGTGCTGATTCATATAGCTCTACTCCTTCAAATCTATTATTCGATGGTGGAAATTTTAAAGCTTCTACTACTAATCCATTAGATTTGACAAAAGAATATATATTAACACTTAATACAGCTGGAGGAGATGGCAATGCTGTCTTGGAAATAGAAGAAAAATCATCGACAGGAGATGATACAGATGCATTGAAATTTGATGGTATGAAAATGACTAAGATTAATACGACTGATTATAGAATAGAAACTAACATTGACCAAGATCATGAGATTTCCGTAACAGGTATAAATCTTGATGATGTATTTGTAGATTCAGATTATTTTGAAAAAATTGATTCAAATACATTGAAATTTTTACCTATGAGTGGAAAATATAGAATTACATATGAACCTAATATTAAATTTTTAAGAGTAGAAGCTATGAATGGAGATGAACTTTCGACTTATGCTGATGGGGGGTCTTTATGGCTTATGGGTTACGGAGTAGGAAAACCTGACGCTGAATCTAATAATATTAATTGGGATACAAATCAAGGTTTATGTATGGCTAAAATAGCAGAAAATGTATTTCAGATAACTACAAAACTATTACCTGTTTCTGAAGAAAATAAATTTGATTTTAAATTTTTCCACCAAAAAGGATGGGGTGGAGAATTAGGAGGAGCAGCTTATTCTTCTTATCAAAATGATTTGGTATCTTCAACAGATAGTGGTAACTTTCAACCTTTAGATGGAATTAATTATTCAGAATCTAGTTTTTATAGAATTACTGTCGATATTACAGGCGGTTTAGATTCAGTAGTTATGACTATGGAAGAACTATAATAATAAATAACAAATATCATTTATGAAGAAGATATTATTAATGATTAGCTCGTTATTTTTAATAGCGGGTTGTATTAACTCTCAGACTATTAAGAAAGTTAAATTTAATGGTCCAGTTTATCTGGATAACAATGCCAATATTGAAGATAGAGTAGAAGATGCTCTCTCTAGGATGACTTTAAAAGAGAAAATTGATTTGATACATGCCCAGTCAAAATTCTCCACTCCAGGTGTACCTCGTCTCGGCATTCCAGAAATATGGTGCTCGGATGGCCCTCATGGAATAAGAGCACAAGTTTATTGGGATGAATGGGATCAAGCAGGATGGACTAATGACTCTTGCACGGCTTTCCCTGCCCTAACCTGTTTAGCTGCGACATGGAATGAAGATATGTCAGCTTTATATGGTAAATCAATAGGAGAAGAAGCTCGTTATAGAGAGAAAACAGTACTTTTAGGTCCAGGAGTTAATATATATAGAACCCCTTTAAATGGTAGAAACTTTGAATATATGGGAGAAGATCCATATCTGTCATCTAAGATGGTAGTCCCTTATATCGAAGGAGTTCAAAGTAATCATGTAGCAGCCTGTGTCAAACATTTCGCTTTAAATAATCAAGAAGATTACAGAAGTGAAACCAATGTAACTGTAAGTGATAGAGCTCTTTATGAAATATATCTACCTGCATTTAAAGCAGCTGTTCAGCAAGGAAAAGTCTGGTCTATAATGGGATCATATAATAAATATAAAAATCAATTTAACTGTCAAAACAAATATTTATTAAAAGACATTTTACGTGAAGAATGGGGCTTTGATGGAGCTGTTATTTCAGATTGGGGAGGAGTGCATGATACGAAACAAGCAGCAGAACATGGCCTTGACCTAGAATTTGGCACATGGACCAATGGCCTGACTTGGAGTAAAAGTAATGCTTATGATAGTTATTATTTAGCTGAACCATATTTGAAAGCTATAAAAAAAGGTGAACTCTCAGTTAAAGACCTTGACCAAAAAGTTAGAAATGACTTAAGGTTAATCTTCCGTACGACGATGAGTGCCAATCGTCCTTATGGCTCTTTTAATACACCAGAACATAGTGCTGCTGGTCGTGAAATAGCCGACGAAGGAATAGTGCTGTTAAAAAATGAAAATAACACACTCCCTGTAAATGTAAAGAAATATAAAAACATATTAGTAGTAGGAGAAAATGCCACTAGAAGCTTATGTATAGGGGGAGGATCTTCTTCTCTTAAGGTCAAATATGAAATTTCTCCGTTAGAAGGCATTAAAAATATGATCAAAGAAATGTCATCTCACAATCCAGATTTAAAAAATGTTAAAATTTCTTACGAAAAAGGATACCAACACACTAAACTTCTAAAGAGTGATAATACTATAGAATCTAAAAAAAGTTTTGACCCACGTTCTTCATCACGTTTAAAGAAAGATGCTATAGCAGCGGCGAAAAAAGCAGATTATGTTATCTACATCGGAGGATTAAATAAAGACATTAACCAAGATTCAGAAGGACAAGACAGACTTACCTACGACATGCCACATGGGCAAAATGAGCTAATATCGAGCTTATCAAAGGCAAATAAAAACCTAGCTGTCGTTATTCTCTCAGGCAATGGGGTAGCTATGCCATGGGTATCAGATGTGCCAGCCATAGTAGAAGGATGGTATGGTGGTTCAGAAGCAGGCAATGCAATAGCTGATGTGCTATTTGGAAAAGTTAATCCCTCAGGAAAATTACCATTTACTATGCCAGTGAAATTAGAAGACAACAGTGCTTTCGCACTAGGAGATTATCCAGGAGATGGTAAAAATGTAGATTATAAAGATGACATATTCGTAGGTTATCGTTATGCTGATAAATATCAAGTAAAACCTTTATTCTGTTTCGGACATGGCCTTTCATATACTACATTTAAATATGGAGACATCAAGTTATCATCAGAAAGTATATCTGAAGGAGATAAAATGAAAATATCTATACCAATAACAAATACAGGCTCGCGTCAAGGTAAAGAAATAGTTCAACTTTATATATCTGATTTAGAATGTTCAGTTCCTCGTCCAGTCAAAGAGTTGAAAGGATTTGTAAAACTTGATTTACAGCCACAAGAGACTAAAACGGCAGAATTTGAAATTGATAAATCTGCTTTAAGCTTTTTCGATGCAGCTAAACACCAATGGGTCGTCGAACCAGGAAAATTTGAAATATTGATAGGTTCTTCTTCACGAGATATTAGAGCGAAAGCTAGTTTTATAGAAGAGTAATTTTGAAAAAAAATTAGAATAATTTACATTTGTGTAATGGAGATGTCATTACGTAAAACAGATTATAAAGATGTGCCGCAGATTATGAAAATAATTTCTGCGGCTCAATCTTTTCTCGCATCTATGCATGTGAATCAATGGACGAATGGTTATCCCTCTGAGGATATTATTCGTGCAGATATTGATAGAAATGAATCATATGTTCTAGAGGATATCTCTAGCAATGAGAAAAATACTGACGTCAATATAATGGCATTTGCCATGTTTTCTTTTAGGGTAGAACCTACTTATAGAAAAATATATAAAGGGTCGTGGCTTTCTTCAGGCTCTTATTTAGTAGTTCATAGAATGTCTGTCTCCCCTGAATATAAAAAGAAAGGCGTGGCTGAATATCTTCTACGCTGCGCAGAAAACATTGCCACGAAAAATAAAGCTATATCGATAAGAATAGATACGCATCGCGATAATATACCTATGCGTAATTTGCTCTCCAAACTAAATTATCAATATTGCGGGATAATATATTTGGCCAATGGAGATGAACGGCTTGCTTATGAAAAACTTATTAAAATTGGCTAGATACACCTATATTTAATATGCTACGATAACCGAATCCAAGCTCTGCGAATACTCCAAATGTTTCACCATATCTTACTTTGATAGGAGATAAATGATATGCTACTTTGTAAGATTTCTCAGATTTTGGAATTTCCACACCTCTATCATGAAGAATATCTATGTCTTTTTTCTCATAACTAGTTCCTAGATATAGACTACTTGAGAAAGTAAAAGCCCCTCTAGTTAAAAATATCCAATTAGCAGAAAACATTCCTACGTAATTATCAATTTGAGAATTATATATTGATATGAAATCTTCTTGATCTCTATGAGCCATATATATATCTGCATTGGACCTACTTATACCAGCATAAATACCTAAAGATAAAGCCTTATTAATAGAAAAATTATAACCAGCTCCAGCTACTCCAGTAAATGAATGATTACGAGTCTTACCAATCCAATCTCCTGATTTCATATTATGATCTATAGTAGAAGTAAATTCTAGAATAGTAGGAAGACCATATTGAACATAAAATTCATGTCTTGGGAAATAATCTACGTCTTTGGCTTTGTTAAGCCCTTGAGCTGCCATTCTATTTGTACATAATACTGATAGAATAAAAATAGCAGGAGTTAAAATGATAAGTTTTTTATTCATAGTCTTCTTTATTAATTATAATTTTTCAATTTATTCGTTTTTCTTTTTGAAATCGAAATATGGACTAGAGATAGAGTACCACATAAGAGCATTGTAAATGCTTGTGTCTCGTGTGAAATAGTAGCAAAAACTATTCCAATGGAATGTTCTATACCATATATATAAGTTAATGCCAGACTAATAATAAAATGATATGCTCCGATTCCTCCTTGAACAGGAACTAACCATCCAAGAGATCCAGTTACCATTAAACAAGCTGCATCCATACCTCCTAGATGTAAATCATTGATTTGAGGGAACGCGTAAATAGAAAATAAACTCATTAACCAATAGCATATCCACATCAAAGCTGTATATAGAAAAAACTCCCATTTTCTTTTCATGCGAAAACCTGACAGAAGTCCATCTTTTAGCCCATCAAGAATCTTATATAATTTAGCAAAAGCTTTTTTATTCTCTAATTTCTGACGATTTTTGGTAATAAGAAATAGCAACATAGCTGCCAGAAAAGTTATTCCTAATATGATTAACCAAAAATAAGTAGCATGCCCACTATTTGAGGATAAACCAAAAATCTTTTCACTGATAAACTTTCTAAATGCGTCAGAACCGATGACAATACCTATTATAACTACGAAAAGTGTTAATATATCAAAAGCTCTTTCTACTATGACAGTACCTAAAGCCTTTTCGAAGGACATTTTTTTCGTAGCTGCTATTACTCCACAACGAGCTATCTCTCCTCCTCGAGGTATCGCGAAATTCGTGATGCTCATTACATTAACAGCATCAAATGATTCTAAAAAGGTAATATCTTTATTTATAGGAAGCATCAGAAGACGCCATCTTAAAGCACGAAGAGCATAAGGAACTATACTTATAATAAGAACAGCACCTATCCACCAAAAGTTACAGGATTTTATACCCTGAATAAAATCTTGCCATTTGATGCCTTTAAAGGCGAAATATAAAAGAAGCACAGCGAGAGCAAGCATTAGTAGCCATTGCCACCAGGATATTTTCTGTTTATGTGTCTCTTTTTTCATAGATGGATTCTTTTTTCCTCGATGTTAAACTAAATGATTAGTCCTTGTATCTGGGAATATAACTGCTGGTTTATAAGATTTAGCTTCCTCTGGGGTCATTAATGCATAATTCATAATTATTATGATGTCTCCTTTAGAGCATAATCTCGCAGCTGCTCCATTAAGGCATATTACTCCACTACCGGCTTCACCTTCTATTACATAAGTCTCAAGCCTGCTACCGTTATTTATATTTACGACTTGCACTTTCTCTCCTTCAATAAGATTAGCTGCATCCATCAAATCTTTATCGACGGTTATGCTACCAATATAATCTAAATCAGCTTGAGTAACGGTTACTCTGTGTATTTTTGACTTAAGTACTTCTAAAAGCATTATTATTTTATTTTAATGTTGTCAATAAGTCTTACTGGACGTGCATATACAGCACAATTAAGATGAATGTTTTCTGCTTGATCCCATTCGGTAATTGGCTCCAATGTGTCTTCGTTGATTATTTCTATGTATTCAGTTTCTAAATATGGATTTTTATTAATTTCTTCCGTAATAGTCTTAATACTATCTGCTACAGAAATCTTGCCAAAATATTTTTTTGCTTCTTTAATACAAGCATATATATGAGGAGCAGCTTTTCTTTGCTCAGGAGTAAGTAAACGATTTCTTGAACTCATCGCTAAACCATCATTACTTCGATATATAGGACAAGCTACTATTTCAAGATTTAAATTCAGATCTTTAACAAAATATTTAATGATAGCTAACTGTTGAAAATCTTTTTCTCCAAAAAAAGCTTTAGTAGGTTTAACTATATCAAAAAGTCTGGTTACTACTTGTGCCATACCATTAAAATGACCAGGTCTTTTAGGACCTTCACCATATTTATCTAGCCCACCAAGATTGAATATTTTTTTATTTAATGGAGTGTCTCCATTTTTTGGCTCTGGATATATGTCTTCTACACGTGGTGCGAATACAATATCGACTCCAGCGGGTTCTACTAATTTACAATCATTCTCTAATGAACGTGGATAAGTTGAAAAATCATTTTTGTTATTAAACTGTGTCGGATTGACAAATATCGATATAATAGTGTGTTTGCAAGTGGCGACAGAAGTTTTTATGAGAGAAAGGTGTCCTTCATGTAATGCTCCCATAGTAGGAACAAAACCTATCTCATTCTTATACTCAAGTGAGTTATAAGCTTCGTTAAATTCTTTTAATGTTTTTGCTATAATCATAATTGGGCGCAAACC
>JBAYDV010000090.1:0-7797 GCA_041668045.1 Bacteroidales bacterium
AAAAAAAGTTTCTGATACTGAAGTCGAGGGTTATAAAATGATGGGAACATTTTGCTATAATCCTGCTGCTGTGTTCCCAATGTATTTTGTTCTAAGAGTATCTAAAGTTCCTGATGAGTTTGGTTATTGGAAACGTCAGCCTATTATGAGCGCTGAAGCTGCTTGGAGTAAATATAGTGGAAGGATAAAGAGATACCCTAAATATGCAAAAGAATTATCAGGAGATGATATAGGCGCTTATTTTACTTTTAATAGTGAAAAAGAAGAAATTATAAAAGTTCAAGTAGGAGTATCTTTCGTAAGTATGGAAAATGCTCGAGAGAATCTCCATAGCGAGCAGCCAACTTTTGATTTCGAGAAAGTTAAAAAGCAGTCAACTAACTCGTGGAATGAAGCATTGTCAAGAGTCGAGGTAGAAGGAGGGAGTGCTGACCAAAAAACTATTTTCTATACAGCACTTTATCATACATTGATTCATCCAAATATCCTTCAAGATTATAATGGAGAATATCCAGCAATGGGGAGTAATAAAATTTTACATACGGATCATAATCGTTATACTGTTTTTTCTTTATGGGATACATATAGAAATTTACATCCATTGATGAGTCTTTTATATCCAGAAAAACAGCTTGGAATGGTAAATTCTGTAATAAATATGTCCTTAGAAAGTGGATGGCTTCCTAAATGGGAACTTTATGGAAAGGAAACATACACTATGGATGGTGACCCTGTTGTTCCTATGATAGTAGATACATGGATGAGAGGATTAAGAGATTTCGATGTGCAGGCAGCCTATAAAGCTATGTTACGCTCGACCAATAATCCTTCATCTAATAATCCAATAAGACCCGATAATGATGATTATCTGAAATTAGGCTATGTGCCTTATCGTTTAGAATTCGATAATTCAGTCTCTCATGCTTTGGAATATAATCTTGCAGATTATAATTTATCTCTACTAGCAAAAGATTTAGGAGACAATGATATCGCCAGCGAATTATATAAACGTTCATTAGGTTATAAATATTATTATAGCGAAGATTATGGGACTCTTCGTCCCAGACTAGCAGATGGAAAATTTTATTCTCCATTTGACCCATTACAAGGTGAAAATTTCGAACCTTCTCCAGGATTTCATGAAGGTAATGCATGGAATTATACTTTTAGTGTCCCATTTGATATTAAAGGATTATCTAAATTAATGGGAGGAAAGAAAAAATTCATTAAAAGTTTACAAAATGTATTTGATAATGGATTATATGATCCTGCTAATGAACCAGATATTATTTATCCATACTTATTTAATAATTTTAAAGGAGAGGAATGGAGAACTCAAAAGACAGTTCAAAATATTATAGCTAAATATTATAAAAATGCTCCTGATGGAATACCTGGCAATGATGATACAGGAACTATGTCTGCCTGGTTAGTATTTTCAATGATGGGTCTATATCCTAATTGCCCAGGTGAGCCATATTATACACTTACGACACCAGCTTTTGATAAAATCACACTTCATCTTAATCCTATTTATTATCCAAATGAGAAAATAGAGATAATAAAAACTAAAAATAATCGAATTAATTCTAGGGAAAAGAGTGCTGAGAGTGTTATTCTTAAAGGAGTAAATACTGAATATATAAATCGAATATTAATAGATGGTAGAAATATTCGTAATTATAAAATATCACATAAAGAATTTACTTCTGGTAAACAATTAATATTTAAAACTTTTAAAAAATAAATTAATGCTAAAGCTTTTTTTAAGAACTATAGTATATACGTCTTTAATAAGTCTTGTACTAATAAATAGTACTTCATGTACTTCATCTACTGGTAAGTCAGATGATGATAATCAATCTTTTACACGCTTTGTAGATCCTAAAATAGGTTCTGGAGGACATGGTCATGTATTCGTAGGAGCAAATGTACCTTTTGGAGCTATACAGCTTGGCCCAACTTCAGTAAGAGAAGACTGGGATTGGACTTCAGGCTATCATGATAGTGATTCTACAGTTATAGGATTTAGTCATACACATTTAAGTGGAACTGGAATAGGTGATTTAGCCGATGTGACTATGATGCCAATAGTCGGTCACCCAACTTATGCCAGAGGAGTAGTTGACGACCAGAATTCGGGACTATGGTCATATTTTAATAAAAAAAGTGAGAAGGTAAGTCCCGGCTACTATTCATGCTTTCTTACTAGATATGATATAAAAGTAGAATTGACAGCTTCGAAATATGTAGGAATGCATAAATATACTTTTCCTGCATCGAGAGAATCAGCAGTAGTAGTAGATCTTGAAAATGGAACATGCTGGGATGAGCCTACAGACTGTAATATAAATCAAAAAGATGATTTTACACTAATTGGACATAGATTCTCTAAGGGTTGGGCTAATAATCAAAAAGAGTTTTTCGTAATTAGATTTTCTAAAAAGATTAAGAATTTCACCAAAATTAATAAAGATTCATTGTCTTCAGATACATATAAAAAAATATATGGAAGAGCTGATTTTGATACTAAAGAAGGAGAAACCATTTATGCTAAAGTAGCATTATCTGCAGTAAGTATAGAAAATGCAGAAAAAAATTTAGCTGCAGATACTAATGACTGGGATTTTGATAAAATGAAAGCATCTGCTGATAGTCAGTGGAATGAAGCATTATCTAAAGTTAAAATAGAAACCTCCAGTCTAAAAAATAAAAGAATTTTTTACACAGCGATGTATCATGCTATGATGGAACCATCTCTTTATTCAGATGTGAATGGAGAATATAGAGGAGCCGATGATGAAATTCATCAAGACTTCAATCATAACAAATATACTACATACTCATTATGGGATACCTATAGAGCGGAAAATCCTTTGCTATCTATAATTCAACCAGATAGATACGAAGATATGGTACGAAATATGGTAGATATCTTTAATCAGCAAGGTAAACTTCCTGTATGGCATCTAATGGCTAATGAAACTAATTGTATGGTAGGAAACTCTGCTATACCAGTAGTGGCAGATGCTATCTTAAAAGGATTTAAAGGTTTTGATATTCAAAATGCCTATGACGCTATGAAGACTACTTCGATGCTAGATGAAAGAGGATTAAAATATTTAAAACAATACGGATATATTCCTTATGATAAATACAATGAATCTGTAGCTACATGTATGGAATATAACATAGACGATTGGGCACTTGGTCAAGTAGCCCTAAAACTAGGATATAAAGAAGATGCAGATTACTTTATAAATAGAAGTCATTCTTATAGAAAATATTTCGATCCATCTACAGGATTTATGACCGGACTTTCTTCCAAAGGAGAATTTCGTAAAAATCTAAATCCTTTTGAATCTGAACATAGAATGAATGATTATACAGAGGGCAATGCATGGCAATATACTTGGCTGGCACCTCATGATGTATCAGGACTTGTTAATTTATTCGGAAGTAGAGAGAATTTCTTAAGAAAACTTGATTCACTATTCGTGGTTAAAGGCAGTTTAGGTAAGAATGCATCACCCGATATTTCAGGTCTTATAGGGCAATATGCACATGGTAATGAACCAAGTCATCATATAGCTTATTTATATGCTATGGTAGGGCAGCCAAGAAGCACAGCGAGCAAGGTGCGACAAATCCTTAGTACACTTTACGATGATAAACCTGATGGCTTATCTGGCAACGAAGATGCAGGGCAAATGTCAGCATGGTATATTTTATCATCTATAGGTTTCTATCAAGTAGAACCAGCAGGAGGAAGATATTATTTTGGGTCGCCTTTATTTGATAAAATTACTATCGATGTAGGGAATGGAAAAGTTTTCGTAATTAAAACACGAAATAATGATTCACAAAATATATATCCAGGAGATATTACGCTTAATGGTAAACCTTATACTAAAAGCTATATTGATTATAAAGATATAATGGCAGGAGGTATTTTAGATATAAATATGACCAAATAAAAAATTGAGAATACCATTTAAATATAAAAGCCGTATAAACAGATTTAATGTTTATACGGCTTTAAAATTATTTACTCAATTTTAAAAAAAAATCTATTTTTCGACAGAGAATTTCCAAATTATATTTCTAACATACTCTTCATTAGGTTTAAGAACAGAAGAAGGGAAATTAGATTTATTTGGAGCATCTGGGAATCCTTGACATTCAAGAGCTACACCTTCATTATCATTATATGAACGTCCAGACTTGCTAATAGGAGAGCCAGCTAGCCAATTACCAGAATACATTTGTACACCAGGTTGGTCAGAAGTAATATCAAGAACACGTCCTGATTTATCATCTGTAAGCTTAGCTACTTTACATATTTGTCTAGGTTTCCAATTATCGATAACCCAACAGTGATCATAACCTTTACCTATCTTAAGAGCTTCAAACTCTTGTTTGATATCACGTCCGATAGTTTTAAGTTCAGTGAAATCCATAGGAGTATCTTTTACAGAAGCTAATTCTCCAGTAGGGATTTGTGTCTTATCGGTAGGCAACCATTTATGAGCGAAAATTTGAAGTTTCTGATCAAGAATAGTTCCACTATTCTCTCCACTTAAATTCCAATAAGCATGATTAGTAAGATTAATAATAGTAGTCTTATTAGTACAAGCTTCTAATTTTAAACTTAGTTCACAATCATCACTCCAAATATAAGTAGCTTTAACTTTAACTTCTCCAGGAAAATGTTGGTCACCATCTGGACTTACCATAGAAAAAACTACTTTATTTCCATCTTGAGTATAGTCCCATTCATAGTCTGAAAATCCATGAAGTCCGCCATGAAGACAATTACCAGCATTGTTAATATCTAATTGATAATCAACACCATCTAAAGTAAATTTGCCAAGCTTTATTCTATTGGCGAAACGACCTGGAATCTTTCCTGCGCATGGACCATCCCCGAAATAACTCTCTCTATCTTTATAACCTAAGATAACGTCATCCATATTCCCATTTTTATCAGGAACAACGACAGAGATAATACCAGCTCCTATGTTAGACAAAGTAACTGAAGCACCTATTTTGTTAGTTAATGTAATCATAATTATTTACTGTAATTTACGAGCACCATCAGAAATAACTACAGGATATACTTTACAATCTTTATTATACTTAGCTTTATATTCTTTACGAGCAGTAGCTATAAATTCATCATATAATTCATCTTTGACTAAATTTATAGTACAACCTCCGAATCCGCCTCCCATAACGCGAGAACCTGTAACTTTACACTTTTTAGCTATATCATTTAAGAAATCCAGTTCTTCACAGCTAACTTTATATAATTTACTCATACCATGGTGAGTTTGATACATTCTTTCACCTACAGTTTCATAATCATCTTTTTCAAGAGCATCACAAACGTCAAGAACTCTTTGTTTTTCACCAATGATATATTCAGCGCAATCAAAATCTTCTTTAGAAATAAGATCATTGATTTCTTTAAGCATAGTCATAGTAGCATCACTTAGGAATTCTACTTTATGACCATTTTCATTAAGAACTTTGACTACATTCTCGCAAGATTTACGACGATCATTATAAGCAGAAGAAGCAAGTTCATGTTTAACACATGTATCGACTAAAACTAACTTATAACCTTTAGGATCAAATGGGAAATATTTATATTCTAATGTACGGCAGTCAAGTCTGATAAGGCTACCTTTCTTACCAAAAACAGAAGCAAATTGGTCCATGATACCACAATTAACACCACAGTAATTATGCTCAGTAGATTGACCTATTTTAGCTAATTCGAATTTATCTATTCCAAGATCAAACATATCATTAAGAGCGAAAGCAAAAGTACTTTCTAGTGCAGCAGAAGAAGACATACCTGCTCCTAGAGGGACGTCACCAGCGAAAGCAGTATCAAAACCTTTAAGAGTACCACCTCTTTTAATAGTTTCACGGCAAACACCAAAAATATATCTAGCCCACTGTTGTTTTGGAGCATCTTCTTCGTTGAAGCCAAATTCTACGTAATCTTCTAAATCTACAGAATAAGCACGAACTTTATCTGTTCCGTTTAATTTGATTTCAGCTATCATTCCTTTATCGATAGCGCCTGGGAATACGAATCCTCCATTATAATCAGTATGTTCACCGATTAAGTTAATACGGCCAGCTGATGCATAAAAATCTCCTTCTGCACCAAAATGTTTTTTGAACTGTTCTTTAATTTTTTCTTTCATTTGTATATCGTTTATAGTATTATAGTTTTTATCTATTTTTTCATAGAGTTTGACAAATATAAGAAGAAAATGTCAAAAATTCAGCTCATTATAGACTAATAAATTTTAAAATCAATACAAATATTTAATAAAATATGAAATGTTCTTTATTAAGAATAAATTAATATACCCGCTATTCCTCCTAGTATGATTATTAGAATAGGATTAGCTTTTATCCATTTCGCAGATATAAAAGCGAGTCCAAAAAGCACCCAGCTCTTCCATTCTATGAAATTCTCAGGATTCATTAAAATTACAGCTGCTGCACCGATAAGACCTATAACAGCAGGACGAAGTCCAGATAATATGCTTTTAAACCAGATATTTTTCTTAAACTTAGTAAATAATATGGCTATCCATAGAACTATTAAGAAGGAAGGAAGAACCACTGCGAAAGTAGCGGTAAAAGAACCTAAGATGCATAGAGGTTTCGCATAACCCAGATTATGGATAACTGAATAACCTATATATGTAGCACTATTAACACCAATCGGGCCTGGTGACATTTGAGAAATAGCTATTATATCAGTAAAACCATTCATGCTAATCCACTGATGTTGAACGACTACCTGGTGTTGTATAAGTGAAATCATAGCCATGCCACCACCAACAGTAAACATACCTATAAGAAAAAATGTATAAAAAAGTTGGAAGAATATCATTTAATATTTTTTTTAGATTGTTTATATCCCTTATACCAAGTTATCGAAACAGCACCAAGAGCAGTAGCTAATAGTACCCAAATAGGCGATACCCCTAGAAATGATATAAGTATTAATGCAGCGATCGCTATGGAAGCTGTAAACCATGTTAATTTACTTCTTATAGCCATATTAATCATTGGTACGACTATGAGAGCTACTATAACTGGCCTTATTCCTTTAAAAGCACTTGCTACGATTTTATTATCTCTAAAATTTGTAAAAAAAGCAGCTACTAATAAAATGAAAATAAAAGATGGCAAAACACTGCCTATAGTAGCTATAATACTTCCTTTAACACCTTTAATTTTATATCCAGCGAAAATAGAGATATTTACTGCTAAAAGACCGGGTGCTGATTGTGCGACAGCTAGCATATCTAGAAATTCATCAGAATCAATCCAATGATTTTTCGTTACGACTTCTCTTTCTATTAAAGGAATCATAGCATAACCTCCACCTATGGTAAAAGCTCCAATTTTCGCGAAACTTGTAAATATTTTCCAATACATTTGGTAAAATTAGAAAAAAAAGTAAAATAATTGCAAAAAAATTTGGAGGGTAATAAAAAGTCCACTATATTTGCAGCCCGTTTGACAAAAAAACGTAAAACAAAATAGTTCATTGATAGCATTATAAAATTAGTACAGAGGTATAAAAATTTTTATAACCTCGTCAAATTTACAATTTAATAAATTAGTAATTCAACCGATAGTCAGGAAGCTAAAAAGACAAACAAACATATACAATGAAGAGTTTGATCCTGGCTCAGGATGAACGCTAGCGGCAGGCTTTACACATGCAAGTCGAGGGGTAACGAATAGATTGCTTGCAAT
>JBAYDV010000091.1:0-7709 GCA_041668045.1 Bacteroidales bacterium
ACAACGTAATGATTGGAACCATTAGTCTCGTACAGCCTATTTTTATGGGAATGAAAGTCAAAGAGCTATATAATATTTCTAAAGCAAACGAAAATATAGCTAAATCGACAGATGAAAATAAATTACAACAATTAATCATTAAAGTAGATGAAGCATATTGGAGAGTAGTTTCTATATATAATAAAAAAGAATTAGCCAATAAATACTGTGAACTACTTGAAAAGTTAATGTATAATGTTAACGAGATGTATAAAGCAGGAGTTGCTACCAAAGTCGATGTATTAAATGTACGTGTAGAATATAATGAAGCTACTATGCAGAAAATTAATGCAGAAAATGGTTATAGTCTATGTAAAATGGCTCTATTCCAATTATGTGGAATGGATCTCAATAGTAACATAGAACCAGCTGATAAGGATATAAATAATATGTTAATAAAAGAAGATAAAGTAATAGATATCGATCAAGCTATTAATTCACGTTCTGAGATAAAAATATTAAATCAAACTAAGAAAATAGCTGACTATAATGTAGGTATCGCTAAATCCAGGTTCATGCCTAACATCTTCGCCAATGTTAATTATGTAGTTTCTAATCCTAATGCTTATAATGGTTTTAATAAATCATTTAATGGAATGTTTAATGCTGGCGTTACTGTTAACATCCCTATATTACACTGGGGAGATGAAATCCATACATTAAATGCTGCTAAAAGAGCTAGAAATATAATGGACCTTCGAGTTGAACAAACCAAAGATTTAATAAAATTGCAAATTAATCAATCAAAATTTAAACTTGAAGAAGCATCTAAAAAATACAATCAATCTATTGAAAATCAAGAGACTGCACAAGAAAATCTAAAATTCGCACAAGACGCATTTGATGAAGGTCTTGTTTCTGTATCAGATTTAATGAAAGCACAAACAGCATGGATTAAAGCGAATTCAGAAAGAATAGATTCTTCTATAAACTATAGAATGTGTAATTTATATCTGAAGAAAGCACAAGGAAAAGAGATATATCATTCAGCAAAATAACAATAACTTAAATTTGAATAATAATAAAATTTATACATACAATGTCAACTAATAATAATACAAGAAAAAATCTTTTAATAGCATTAACTGCTTTATTAGGAGCTATAATAGTAGTAGTCATTATCGGATGGGTAGTGGCTAGGCCAGAACCTGTAATTCTACAAGGTGAAGCTGATGCTTCAGAATATAGAATTTCTAGTAAAGTCCCGGGTCATATAGAAGTTTATTTATGTAAAGAAGGTGACCAGATTAAAGAGGGCGATACTTTAGCCCTTATAGAAAGTCCTGAGCTTCAAGCTAAATTAGCTCAGGCAGAAGCTGCTAAAGCTGCTGCAGAAGCGCAAAATAAAAAAGCCATTAATGGCGCTCGTAAAGAACAAATCGCTGGAGCATATGAACAATGGCAGAAAGCTAAAGTCGGAGAAGAAATCATGAGAAAATCTTATGAAAGAATTCAAACTCTTTATAAAAAAGAAGTGATATCAGCTCAGAGAAGAGATGAGGTCAAAGCTAAATATGATGCAGCTAAAGCTACCACTAAAATGGCTAAAAGTCAATATGATATGGCTACAAGCGGTGCTCGTTCAGAAGATAAAGCTGCTGCTTTAGCATTAGTCGCTCGTGCAGAAGGTGCTATTTCTGAAGTTAATTCCTACATAAAAGAAACTACTGTTACTGCTCCAGTTAGTGGAGAGATTTGTGAAACATTCCATAAAAAAGGAGAAATAGTAGGTTCAGGCTCTCCTCTTCTTTCTATCGTAGATATGAATGATATCTGGTTAGTTTTTAATATCAGAGAAGATTTATTAAGCAACATTACTATGGGAAGTATATTAGAAGTAAACATTCCTGCTTTAAGTAAAACTAAAATATACAAAGCGAAAGTTACATATATTAAAGCTATGGCTTCTTACGCTACATGGCGTGCGACTAAAGTAAACGGACAATTCGATGCAAAAACATTCGAAGTAAAAGCATATCCGGTAGATAAAATAGAAAATCTTCGTCCAGGTATGAGTGCTGTGATTAAAAATGTTGACATCAATTAATAATGAACTTTTGGAAAAATACTAAGGCAGTTTTAATCAGAGAACGCGATGAGATGTTCAATAGGCCCTTATACACTTTTTGGCCTATAGTAGTCTTATTATTCTCTCTGATTTTCTTTACCTCCTTTATGCATGAGGGACTTCCATCCAAATTGCCTATAGGAGTGGTAGATTATGATGAAACACCATTTACACGTAATATTATCCGTCAATTAAATGCAGAGGAAGGTGTTGGAATTATAAAACACTACTCTAATAATTCTGAAGCACGACAAGCTCTTCAATTAGGTAAAATTTATGGATATATATTAATGCCTCATGATTTTTATAGTGATGTACTAGGAAATAAGAGGCCTGACATTACATATTATGTTAATGATGCTTATCTAGTTGGTGGAAATCTTGCGAATAAAGCATTTCTCGAGATGTCAAATTTGATTTCTGGAGCCTATCAACGCTCAGTGTTAGAGACAAAAGGTGTTCCCAAAGACCAGATAATGGGTTTAATCAAACCAATAGTTATTGATTCTCATTTAATTGGTAATACTAAAGTTCACTATGGTATATATCTAGTTAACACATTAATTCCTGGAATATTTGAGTTAATGTGTATGTTCTTGACCATTTTCGCTATAGGTTATGAATTGAAAATGAAAACCTCCAGAGAATGGCTTAAAACTGCAAATGGTTCTATGGCAGCTGCTATGACAGGTAAAATGATACCATATACATTAATGTTTCTTATTTTAGGAGTCGCATATGATTTAATTCTGTATAAATTAATTGGATATCCTAACAATGGAAATATAGGTAATATGATACTAGATATATCATTGTTAGTACTAGCATCAGAAGCGATTGGTATATTTATTATAGGAATGTTCCCAATTTTGAGACAATCTATTTTTACTGCAGCTTTCTACGGTTTATTAGGATTTTCTCTATCTGGATTTACCTATCCTGTAGAATATATGCACCCAGGAGTACAAGGACTTTCTCAAATATATCCAATAAGACATTATTTTATGTTTTATTGTAAAGAAGTTATTTTCGATACTGGTTTCGCTGGATGGTGGATTCAAGTAGCAGCTCTATTAGCCTTTTTAATACTCCCATTTTTTATTTATCATAGGCTTGAGCGAGCATTGATTAATCAAAATTTCCCAACATTATAGATAAGTTATGAAAAATAAATTAAAAATTATATTTCAAGTATTTATCGAAGAAAATAAATTAATTTTCAACGATACAGCTGCTATCCTCCTTTTGGTGCTAGCTGGCTTAGCATATCCTATAGTGTATAATTGTGTATATTATAATGATATAATTCAAGACATGCCTATCGCAGTCATCGATGAATCAGGATCTCAGGCAAGTCGCACATTTCTTAGAAAAATCGATGCTACGCCTGAAATTAAAATAGAGCGTTTCTGTACAGATATGTTAGAGGCTAAAGACCTTATGAAAAGACGTAAGGTGCATGGAATTATATGCATTCCCAGGGATTATGAAAAAAGATTAGCTAATCTACAGCAAGCCACTATTTCTACTTATGCTGATATGAGTGCTTTACTTTATTATAAAAATCTCGCATATGGTACTAATTATGTAATGCTTGATGAAATGAAACGTATTCAGACTGAGAGGTATAACATGAAAGGTATATCTGGAGAGGATGCTAAACAATTGGTTCAAGCCGTTCCTTATATAGGTAGTGTCTTTTATAATCCAGCAGGAGGAATGGCTGCATTTCTGCTACCTATAATATTAATTTTGGTATTACAGCAAACTATGTTCTTTGGAGTTAGTTTAGTAGCTGGTACAGCTCGTGAGGCGAATAAATTCAATACTTTATTCTCAAGGCAAATATGTGAAGGTGGTGTAGGATCTGTAGTCATAGGTAAATCTTTAGCATATTTTTTAATATATGTATGTACAGGTACTTTCATTTTAGGCTTTATACCTATAATGTTCCATTTGCCTCATATAGGTACTATGCATGACATTTTTATATTGATGATTCCTTATATATTATCTATAGCATTTATGTCTTTGACTTTAAGTACTATGATTAAACGAAGAGAATCAGGATTAATCTTATTCGCTTTCTTCAGCGTAGTTTTATTATTCCTGACTGGTTTCTCTTGGCCTGAATCTAATATGCCTAAAATATGGACATATGTTTCATATATATTTCCTTCTACCTTTGCTTCACATGCATATGTTAAGATTAATACTGCAGGTGCTACTATTTCAGATGTTAGATTAGATTATATGATACTATGGATACAAACAGGTATTTATTTTATTAGCGCATGTATATCTTTCAGATTGTCTGAGTTAAAGATGTTTAAATCATATATGAGTAATGAAAAGCGAATAAATTAATTAAGGTTAATAATTACATATAAATAAATTAAATAGCCACGTTTAAAATTATTAAATAATTGAATAACGTGGCTATTTTATTTCTACATTTGAATCAGTTATTTTAATCTAGACTGATTTGAAATGAAAGACACAAGGGATAGTATTGATTTCGCTAAAACAGATGTAGCGAGATTATATAGAAAATTTTTATTTCCCACTCTTTTGGGATTGGTTTTCACTGTATGTTTTACATTAGCGGATGGTATAATCGTCGGCCAATACCTAGGTAGTGATTCTTTAGCTGCGATAAATATAGTTGCTCCCCTATTTTTAATAGGGTCTGGGACAGGTCTTTTATTTGGAACCGGAGTTTCTGTCGTAGCATCTATTCATATGGCTAAGAAAAATTATAAAGCAGCTCGTATAGTAGTTACTCAGTCTTTTGTTGTTTCATCCATTATAGTAATTCTATTATCAAGTTTAATTATAGTTTATAGCACTTTCGTAGGTAGATTATTGGGAAGCTCTGAAAGTTTATTACCATTAGTAAAGAATTATATGGGCATATTGGCTCCTTCATTATTTTTAATGGTTATTTTAAATATTGGAATATTTGTGATAAGGTTAGACGGATCTCCGAAATATGCTATGTATAGTGATGCTATTTCCTCTGTGCTCAATATTGCCCTAGATTATATTTTCGTCGTATATTTTCATTGGGGTTTGAAAGGTGCCGCTTTAGCTACTCTTATCGGCGTTTTTACTGGTGCTATATTAATGCTTTATTATCTAACTTCTAAGCATGCTTTTAAACTTCGTTTATACAAATTAAAACATACGTGGACCAGTTTTTTCCTTACTATTCGTAATACGAGATATATGGTTAAAATAGGCACGCCAACTTTCGTGGGTGAGGCTGCGATAGCTTTAATGATGTTAATAGGGAATTATGTATTCCGTAATATGTTGGGTGATGATGGTGTGGCTGCTTTTAGTGTAGTGTGTTATTATATGCCTATTATTTTTATGATAAATGATGGTATAATACAGTCAGCACAACCTATTGTAAGTTATAATCATACTTTAAGAAATCATAAGAGAATTAAAAAGGCTATTAGACTAGCTTATGGCTCGGCTATTAGTGTATCTATCATTTTAACCTTATTGTATATATTCGAGGGAAATATTTTGATTTCTTTATTTTTAAAAAAAGAGAGTCCAGCTTTCGCTATCGCACTTAAAGGGATTCCTCTATTTGGATATGGAAATCTCTTTCTGGCTTTAAATGTGGTAACTATAGGATATTATCAATGTGTTAAGAGAGAAAAAGAAGCTACTTTAATCTCTTCTTTGAGAGGTTTTGTTTTTATTACCCTTTGTTTTTTAATAGTTCCAAAACTATTAGGAGTTACTGGTATCTGGCTAGCTATTCCTATTGCAGAATTTCTAACATTTATATTTATTCTTATATATGCTGATATTAAAAAAAAGCCACTATATAAAACTATATAATGGCTTTTAAATAAATTAAAGTTTATTCGGTATTATCATGAATACGAAGTTGTAATCTTTATATGGTAACCTATACTTATCAATAGGAACCGCACCCCAGCTATTTACACATGCTAATCCAGACTGAACTTTATCTATACATACATTTGTATAATCAGCCTTTTCTACTAAGCTTCCATGACCTTGACTTTTGACATCACCTTCGTCTAAAGACTCCATAGAATAATGAAGTGCTGACATAGATAGTGGAGCTTCTGATATGAATTTAAAACCATATCCTCCTAAATCAGTTTGCTTCCACCAACGGATATCTGTCTTATTACCAGTTTCTTGAGGGCGGATATATGGATAATATTGTTCGTCAGCTGTCATTTTATAATGACCGATAAAAGTACTATTATTTCTATCTGAATAGTTCTCTTGTGGTCCACGACCATAAAATTCTGACACATCCATCTGATAAGGCATCTTCAAACACATACCAAATCTCTGTAAATAAGGCATTTTTGCTTCTTTCTCTAAGGTTTGCATATTTTCTTCAACCTTAATTACACCTTGATTATTAATAGTATAAGTCATATGTAATATAGCATTAACTGCTTTCATAGAGTAATCAGCTTTAACTATAGCCATACCATCTTTCATGCTATAATCAAATGATGTCATTTCAGATATTGGATTTCTCCAAGCTTTTAATTTCATTTGAAGCTTAGCTCCAAAATCGTTATCTGTAGATGCTCTCCAGAAATTTGGAACCATCTCACTTCTTTCCTTCATAAGATGTTTACCATTATATACATATTTAGTTAGATAACCATTGTTTTTATTAAAATCTATACTGAAATTATCACCATTAATTGTTAAATAATTTCTCTGATTAGTTTTAATCGTAAGATCGCCAATTGTATTATTCGTATTATAAACATTCTTCACCTCACATTTAGGGAAATTATAATTACTAATTACCATTTGTCTGCGAGCGACTACTGTACCAGCAGTTAATAACTGGTCTGCTTTTTTAAGACGGAATTCTACATTAAGAAGTAATTCTTCTCCATTATTTTTAATATAAGATAAATCGTATGGTAAATGAATCTCGCTTGTAGATTGTGCATTAACATCTAAATCGCTGATTACTCCTGTAGAAAGAGATTTTCCATTAGACAGGATGCACCAAACAAGCTCATAATCTTTAAGATTACGGAAGAAGTTCTCATTATAGACAGTGATATCACCTGAGGATAAATCTTTAGGCTCAGCCCAAATATTTTGATAATAATATTGCACTTCATATGCATGAGGATTAGGAACTCTATCAGGAGAAACCAGACCATTGTCTAGGAAATTCATAAATATACGTGAATCATATTTATTATAATCTCCTGCATATGCATAATAGTATTTCTTTCCTCCATCTACATATCTACGCATTCCCTGATCTACAAAATCCCATATAAATCCACCTTGATATTTTGGATACTTACGAATTAGTTCCCAATATTCTTTAAATCCTCCTTCTGAATTTCCCATAGCATGAGCATATTCACATTGAATGAAAGGTTTATCCTTTGATGGGTCTTCGCAATATTTTATACTTTTAGCATAATTAGCATACATTGGACAGAAAATATCTGTATAATCGCTATAACCAGCTCTTTCATATTGTACTGGACGAGAAGTATCTTCTTTTTTTAACCAGCGATATACATTTTCGAAATTAGGTCCCATACCTGCTTCATTA
>JBAYDV010000092.1:0-7629 GCA_041668045.1 Bacteroidales bacterium
GCAGAATAAGGATCCTTCTTATTCAATTCTAATCCTAGAGTCATAATATTATACTTAACCCTAGAGGCTAATTCTTTAAGTTCATCATGATTACCAGTTTTTAAAATAGTACCATAATATTCTTTAATAACACCATTTAAAGCATCTTCAAACTTAGCTCTTTTAATACGAGCATATACTTCATCCCATTTAGCTTTATATTTATCTAAGCCAAAACCAACAAGTTTAACCATCAAAACTGTCCAATTTTCTATTGCCTGGTCATTAAAAATTTCAGCTATCATACCTCTGTGCATATATTGCATAGATTCTTCTAGATTAAGCTTATTCATTATAAGTTCATTACTTTCTTCAGTCTGGACATTTGTATTGTCAATCATAGTCATATAATTAATATTAGTAATTGTTAACGGGTACAAAGTAAAGCAGCATTTATGCAACATATCTGCACACTATTTTTTTTCACAAAAAAATGACACTTGTTATATTTTTCATTTCATAACTATTTGATAATTAATATATTATAAAACAGAATCTTTAATAAGTGTCAAAAAAGTGTGAAAGCCGTAAGAACATATTCATTTTTAATAGATTTTTTCGTATTTTACATTAATTATAAGTTAAACGTCAAGTTTATTTTAAATTTGTATCTAAATAATTAAAACGATGAAAAAAAAGAGAAAGATAATCATAATTATAGCCGTAATTATAGCTGCATTATATCTATTCAACCTATTTATTAATTACTATGGCGACTGGCTATGGTTTAACAATCTAGAATATGCATCCGTATTTAATAAGATGCTTATAACTAAAATAATAACATTTGCATCTTTCTTTGTGATTTTTATTATATTTTTTGGAATCAATCTTAGAATAGCCCATAAAAGAGGTGCTCCATCAAGAAATGAATTTTATCCTCAGTCAGACGACCCAAGATTAGTATTTTTGAAAATTTATAAAGGACGTACAATTTTCTGGATATGGACTGCAGCAGCTATATTCCTTGGAATAATTCTTAGCTCCAACGCCATAATACATTGGAATGATTTTTTACAATTCATAAATGCTTCTTCATTTAACATAACTGAACCTATTTTCGGTAAAGATGCTGGATTTTATGTATTTAAACTCCCCACATTTCAATTCATAGTAAACTGGTACCTGTTTATGGTGATAATTACTTTTATAGCAGTTCTTATTTCATACTACCTTGATGACGCTTTTGTAACCACTGAAAAAGATTTTCGTCTCTCTAAATCTGTAAGAAGACATTTATTTATACAGATAGGTTTCTTCGTTCTAGGTATCTCAGCCCACTACCTACTAAAACTCTACAATGTCTTATACTCTTCAAATGGAGCTGCCTATGGACCATCATACATGGATGTACATGCTCAAATTCCTGCCTATTGGATTATATTCATAATGAGCATTGGCATAACATTAGCTCTATTTCTTTCTCCTATCTTCAAAAAGAAAAAAATACTTTTATACGCTTCAGGAGCATGGTTAATAGTATTAATCACTTTTGTTTGGATATACCCAAGAGTAATCGAACAATTCATAGTCAAACCAAATGAACTAGAAAAAGAAACGCCTTATATCCTAAATAATATCAAATTCACAAGAGAGGCTTATGGTCTAAACAAAATTAAATCTAAACCTTTTCCTGTCGATGAAAAACTCACATATGACGACATTAAAGAAAATCAACTCACCATCGATAATATACGCTTATGGGATCGCAGACCTTTAAAACAGACATATAAACAACTACAAGAAATTCGATTATATTATAACTTCAATAGTGTACAAATAGACCGCTACCAATTCGACAAATACACAGAAGTAGCCCTCGCTGGTAGAGAACTGCCTGTTTCTCAAATACCTGAAAGAGCCAAAACCTGGGTTAACACTCATCTTATCTTCACTCATGGCTACGGTATAGTTATGAACCCAGTTAATGAAATATTACCTAATGGCATGCCTAATTTAATAGTAAAAGATATCCCTCCGACTACATCTGTATCACTTAATTTAAAACAAATGGGTATCTACTATGGTGAAGAATCCGACCAATTTGTTTTGGTAAACACTACAGCTAAAGAATTTGATTATCCAAAAGGAGATGACAATGTTTACACCAGTTACACAGGCCAAGGAGGTGTTCGTCTTTCTAACATATTCAAACGTATCGTATACGCCTGGAAATTCTCAGACATGAAAATCCTCCTTACAGGCTACATTACCAACCAAAGTCGAATAATGTACTATAGAAATATTACTCAGCGTGATAAACTCATAGCACCATTCCTTTCATACGACAGCAAACCTTATTTAGTAGTAGGTAAAGATGGACAGCTATACTGGATTCACGACGCCTACACTACAAGTAATATGTTTCCATACTCAGAACCTATATCTAAAGGCATTGGCGCGAGACGCATGAATTACATTAACAACTCAGTTAAAGTAGTTATAAACGCATATAATGGAAACGTATCATACTACGTAATTAATCCCGAAGACCCTATTATTCAAACCTATCAAAAAATATATCCTAAATTATTCAAACCATTCAGCGACATGCCTGAATTCTTAAAAACACATATACGCTATCCAACTGATTTATTTAATATCCAAACCAAAATGTACTGCGTATATCATATGACAGACCCAAAAGTATTCTACAACCAAGAAGACTATTGGGCAGTGCCAAAAGAAAACTACGACCACAACACGACCAATATGTTCCCATACTACATTATTATGCGCTTACCTGATAATCAAGAAGAAGAATATATACTCATGCTACCTCTCACTCCAAGTAAAAAAGATAATATGATAGCATGGATATGCGCCCGTTGTGATACACCAAACTATGGAGATTTGATAGTATATTCGCTTCCAAAAGACAAACTCATATACGGACCAATGCAAGTCGAAGCAAGGATTAACCAACAGCCAGACATATCATCTGAACTAACACTATGGGGACAACAAGGCTCCAAAGTCTTCAAAGGAAACCAGCTAGTCATTCCTATTAAAAACTCTTTTTTATATGTTGAACCTGTTTATCTACAATCAGAACAAGGACAAATTCCAGAACTCAAAAGAGTCATAGTAGTTTATAATAACCAAATAGCTATGAAACAAACATTAGAAGAATCTCTTAAGGCAATATTTAACCGAGCAGGTATGCCAGATGAAGTGCCAGAATCGCAGATAAACGATATAAAAAGCACTATCACATCCTCACTTGCGGCTAAAGCCGAGGAGGCACTAGAACACTACAACAAAGCCCAAGAATATTTAAAACAAAATGATTGGGCTGGTTATGGCAAAGAACTTGATAAAATGAAAGATATTTTATCAGATATGAATACAAACAAATAAAAAATAAAAACTATGAAGAAAATTTTAACAATTTTACTAGTTACACTAGGCATGTCCTATAATGCACATGCACAATATATTCGAAACAACGATGAGGTAGTTAAATCTACTACTATCGACCAACAAGCAGGTAAAGCTGAATATAAAGCATTGCCATATAGCTATGATGCACTTGAGCCATATATAGACAAAGAAACTGTCGAAATACACTACAGCAAGCACTATAAGTCATACTATAATAAATTTATGGCAGCTGTAAAAAGTGCAGGTCTAGATTCCATGACTATAAAAGACATATTTATGAATGTGAGCAAATACCCTGCAGCTGTCAGAAATAATGGAGGTGGTTATTATAATCACATGCTTTATTTCGAAAATATAAAACCAAATAGTCGAAGAATTCCTAAAGGCGATCTTCTAACAGCCATTAATAAAACATTCGGAAGCTTTTTTGAATTTAAACAAAAGTTTTCTGAAGCTGGCAAAACTAGATTTGGTAGTGGTTGGGCTTGGTTATGTAAAGACGAAAAAGGTAATTTATTTATATGTTCCACTCCAAATCAAGATAATCCACTAATGGATATAGCTGAGAAAAAAGGCACACCTCTACTAGTTATGGATGTATGGGAACATGCATATTATCTTGAATATCAAAACAAAAGAGCTGATTATATTAACGCCTTTTGGAACATTATCGACTGGAATGTAGTAGAAAAAAGATTTAATTAATCACTACTTTGATAAATAAATATTCCTAATACATAAATTAAAACTTTATATTATATACCAAGAGATAAATCTAATTTACACTTTTTTAGATTTATCTCTTGCATTTTTATAATACATATCTTTAATCTTTTCGAGTCCATCTTTAATATATGGTTCAATTCTTTTCATTAAAAGGTGCATTTGAGTTGCATAAGGCTTAGGAAAAGAATCTCTACTTTCTTTATAGTTATTTAGTGAATTTTCAATGGCCTTATTCATCATAAATATATCTTTTTCTGGTTTTACTCCACCTTTTACCTTTGTATGAAGATAAGTTTTAAATTCATGACTTGTTTTTTCTTCACAACTTGGACAAAAATCTATTGGCTCTTCTTTAAAATAATGATAATACAACCATATCTCAAAACAGGGATTACTTATTATCAAATCAATCTTCTGTTTTTTGCAAATAGGGATAGCTTCAATTATATCTTTTGTAAAGGAATCTACATCTGTTAAAATAGCAAAAACATCATTAGAAAGGATATAACCTTGATAATTCTTTATTTTTTTTATATAATCTTTTGAAGTTCTTATCATTCTATGAATTACATCCGTGCCTGTCACAAACTCGAATTTAATTTTAGGAAAAAGATATTTATTTTCTAAAATAAGCTTAAAATACTCTTTTTCTCTTGATTCTCCACCACTCACTATTAAACATAACGAATCATCAAGGTTTTTAGACCGTTTAGTTTTCAATAAATCTACACCAAAAGAATCAAAAGCTATTTTCTGGATGTTTTTAGCATAGTTATCCAACCTTTCTTTAGAAAGAGATTCTATTCCTTCTTCCATAGGTAATCCCTCTTTTTTTCTATCTGCAGTAGGTATATCCTTATAGACTTTTCGAAAAGCTGGTTTCTTACTGCTTTTCCTATTTTTAATTAAATCATCGAAATCCATTATATTTTAAATTTCTTTAGGATAATCTAATATCTCACTATCATTATAAAAAGGAATAGCACCATAACGTCCCATTAAATAACCTTTAGTAACATCTTTTGTTTGATGAGGTTTAAAGTCACTTAAAGCATATAACTTTGAACTTCCCTCTCTCTTTTCTGCAAACCATACTTCATCAGAACGAATAATTTTCTGATCTAATAGTAAAGTTTCATGAGTAGTAAATACCAATTGTCCTTTTGTCTTTTTATCTTCCAAAAACATAGTTAATAATTGTTTAATAAGCAAAGGATGTGCTCCATTTTCTAATTCATCAATAAAAACTACAGTATCATTATTAAATGCATCAAATAATACTGGAATTTTGGCAATTAACTGTCTAGTACCCTCTGACTGACTTTCAGAAGACATTAGCTTTTTATAGTTATTAGGACCATATTGATGAAATATTAAATCTTTAACAACTACCTCACCTCTCTTAACCATAATAGATAACTCTGGAATAGTATTATTCATTATTCTACTAGCTATTAATGTATTTTCTTTGGCAGACTTAGCTAAATTCATTATTACAGATTTATCTTTCTCTTCTAAATCATTTAAATTTCGTTTTCTAATACTTATATCCTTAATATCTGGCAACAATCTTGATATTATATTCTTACCAAATTTCATTAAGTCAACAGATGAATCTAGTCTTTCAATAATAGAATTATTAAATTGACTTAATGGAATGATTTTTATTCCTTTTTTAAACCATTTATAAGCGATCAGAGACAATTTACCTTTTAATAAAGGATACTCTACGTGTAAACTCATTATTGAAGACATAGGATTTTGTTTTAATAAAAACTTAGTCTTTTCATCGACATATCCTTTCTTCTCTACTCCTTTATCATCAAAAACGTATAATTTTCTTAAACCATTTACATTTGTCTCAGAAACAAAAATCGGAAGATCTTCAGAGTCTGGTAAAATATGGTATAGTTCTTCTTTTAATATAATTTTATTTAATACATCTACTCGATAAAAAAAGGTCTGCTTCTCATAAGAAAACTCTACAGCGAAAGACATTGGTTCTTTATTTGCTTGTTGAAGCAAAAATTTATATTTTTCATAAGGATGTACGTCTTCTATGAACCTTTTATTTAAAACAATATTTTTTAATATTTCAATACCTTTTAATATATTTGACTTTCCAGAACCATTTGCTCCATAAATAGCAGTAGCTTTCATTACTGGAGTATCTAAATCTTTATAAACATGATTAGGGAACAACTTTTTCCTATTATTTGGAAGAAGGTTAAATTCTGTACCTTCTTTGAAAGAAAGAACATTTTTGAATAAAACACGTATAAACATAATTAATTCTGTTTTTTTTACAAATATATAACAAATATATTTAGTGTGAAAATTTCACGTTAAATTTTCACACTAAATATAATATTCATTATACTTCTTATAAATTCGTAAATTATATTATCTTTGCGCTCTCAATTTTTCTTGTTAAGGTATAAGATAGCGATAATCAAAATAGTTTGATTATTGAATCGTGCCCACATACTAATAATGAACTATAATGATATTTTTTAAAATCGCGTTAATTTTTACGTTCTTCTTATTCATTCTTCCTAAAAACTTACAATATTACTTCGCCCTATTACTACATACCATAGTTATCTCTATATCAGGAGTTTGGTCAGTAAAAGCATTAATACTTTCTTCGAAGTTAACATTAGATTTCATTCCCTTTCTAGGAAACATAATACCTATCGAGATAGACCAATTATCAGCATTCTTTATTCTGGTCATAGATTTAACTATGCTAACTGGAATAATTTATGCCAAAGGATATTTGCAACCATACTTCAAAAAAAAGAATAAAACTGAAATAGCTTGGCATTTCTTTAATTTCTTATGGCTTCATATTTCAATGATCCTGGTAGTAAGCCTTCGCGATGCTATTCCTTTTCTTATGATTTGGGAGATAATGTCTCTATCCTCATTCTTTCTAGTTATTTTCGAATCTGAAAAGAAAGAAACTATCAAAATAGGAATTAAATATTTAATACAGATGCACATAGGTATCGTCTTTATTATGATAGGATTCATTCTAGCTTATGTAAAGACAGGCGCAGCATTTAGTTTCGATGGATTATCAATATATTTCGCATCACATAATCCATTTGGCTTATTTCTATTATTTTTTATTGGCTTTGGTATTAAAGCTGGATTTATCCCATTACATTCATGGCTACCTCATGCACATCCTGCAGCTCCCTCACATGTTTCAGGCGTTATGAGTGGCGTTATGATTAAAATGGGCATCTACGGTATTCTGAGAGTACTAATGTATATCCATAATGATTTATTTAACATAGGCCTATTCATTCTGATTATATCTCTAACATCTGGAATCGTAGGTGTTTCTTTAGCTATTGTTCAGCATGATGTAAAAAAGCTATTAGCATATCACAGTATTGAAAATATTGGTATCATTGGCATAGGAATAGGTTTAGGTGTTATCGGCATAGCAGAAGACATTCCTATATTAGC
>JBAYDV010000093.1:0-7517 GCA_041668045.1 Bacteroidales bacterium
CGCCAGAATAAAAGACGCGAAGGCTCAGACCTTAAAAGAAGTAGAAGAAATGCGTGTACAACTCCTTGGAAAAAAAGGAGAAGTTACTGAATTATTTTCAGAATTTAGAAACGTACTTCCAGAACAAAAGAAAGAATTCGGTAAAGTTCTTAACGAACTAAAAAAAGAGGCAGCTCTTAAAATCGCTGAATTAAAAGATATAGTAGCAGCTAAAGAAACTGAAGAACATGATTCTTCAGAAGATCTTACTATGCCTGGGGATAATTTCGAATTGGGAACAAGACATCCTATCTCTTTAGCTAGAGATGAAATAGTTAATATATTCAAAAAACTTGGTTACGCTTTGGCTGATGGTCCGGAAGTAGAGGATGATTGGCATGTATTCAGTGCTATGAATTTTCCACCAGAACATCCTGCAAGAGATATGCAAGATACCTTCTTCGTAGCTACTGGAGAAGATTCTATACTATTAAGAACCCATACAAGTTCTGTTCAGTCTAGGGTAATGGAGAAAAACCAACCACCTATTAGAGTGATTTGTCCTGGTAGAGTATTTAGAAATGAAGCCATATCTGCTCGTGCTCATTGTATTTTCCATCAAGTAGAAGGACTCTATATAGATAAAGATGTCTCTTTCGCTGATTTAAAACAGACTATACTATTATTCGCTCAAGAAATGTTTGGTAAGGAGACTCAAATTAGAATGAGACCTTCTTATTTCCCTTTCACTGAACCAAGCGCTGAGATAGATGTTAGTTGTAACATTTGCCATGGTAAAGGTTGTAATGTATGTAAACATACAGGATGGTTAGAGATCATGGGATGTGGAATGGTTGATCCAAACGTTCTTAAATTAAATGGAATAGATCCTAATGTTTATTCAGGTTTCGCTTTCGGTATGGGTATAGAAAGAATAGCCATGCTTAAATGGAGAATAAATGATTTACGTCATTATTTCGAAAATGATGTGAAATTCTTACGTGAGTTTGAATCTTGTACAGAATAAAGCCCTTTATATAGTGTTAAAACCCATTTTTTTGGGTTTTTTCAACTTTTTTTTCTGAAAAGTTTTGCAGAATAAAAAATATCGTTTATATTTGCAATCCCAATTAAGAAATGCGGAAATAGCTCAGTTGGTAGAGCACGACCTTGCCAAGGTCGGGGTCGCGAGTTCGAGTCTCGTTTTCCGCTCCACTAAAACCACTTTTTAAATTTTAAAGAGTGGTTTTTCATTTATAAGTCTTTATGTTTTCAATATGGACCTTTTCTTATAGATTTAAGAAAATATAAAGTTTAAAAAAAAATATAATTTTTTCATTTTGTAATCGCGGTTTGGCACAGAATTTGTATAATTCTAAGTCAGATAGTTTTTTCATAGGTTAAGTTTTAGGTTAAGTAAAAAGGGGATAATATTCTGTATATTATTCTCTTTTTCGATTTTATAGCATTGATGTTTCAACCTACCTTCCGAGTTACAGTTTGCACATAAACATATAAAGCGATATTTTAGCCGCAAAAAAATCAATGAATATAACAACCATCAAAGATTTTGAATCTGAAAGGTCTCAGACGACATTAACAATAAAAGAGTTCGCATTATCGAAAACCATATGCTGGAGGAAATCATGAATCAACTCCATTCCTGACAGTCAATATGAAAACTTCCAGAGGGACGGAACTGAAAATAGAAGGACATATAACGAGAGACCTGCTGGAAGTTCTCATCAAAGCATAATGTTATGTTCAGTCTTAATGATGATATGAACTACTGGCTCTATAACCAGCCATGTGACTTGAGAAAGAGCTATAATTCACTCTCCGGCCTTGTTGTGAAGATCATGCACAGAAACGTTCTCAATGGAGATGCCTTTATCTTCATAAACCGCAATCGGAATAAGATGAAGATTCTCAAGATGGAATCTGTAGGTCTTGTTCTTTTCTGCAAAAATCTTGAACAGGGCTACTTTTATACTCCGGATGATGCTACTGACCAAAGCCAGATAAATATAGAATGGAACAGATAAGCATCAAGAAATATAAAGAATTAAAGAAGAACTATACAGATCTGTATAATGATTTCATAGCACTTCATTGAATAAAGAATAGGAATAAATGGCTATGTTGTGCACTCAAAACGCTGTTTCATTACCTATAGCACACATTTCAAAACACAACATAGCTCATTCCCCTGTTTATGCGAATTTCTATTTTTTATCTTATTTACTTATTTGTATCTTCGTATCTGTAAAATTTAATAAGAAATATAATTATGACTATAGTTTGGCTGTTAATTGGTGTGCTTTTGGGCGCTTTAGGCTTCTTAGCTTTTTTTAATCCTAAGATGAAGATGTTACACAAGCAGGATTTGCTTCTGAAAGAAGCGGAATTGCTCAAGAGGCAGCTTGAACAGAGCATGGTCGATAAAGTGAATCAGATTGATGAGCTCAAAAAAAACATTGCCATAGATGAGCAGGAAATGAAAGATTTGTCGGCGAATTTGTTAAATGCTAGAGTGGAAAAAGCTCGATTGCTTTCGGAGAAAGAGGGGCTGCTTAAAAGAGTGAATGATATGACACGTCGCCATGCTGAGGAGAAGGCTGAGGCTAGCCGAGATTTGGCAGAACGTATGGAGGCTTTGAAATTGGCCTTTAGTGAGTCAGCGAATAAAATATTCGAGGAGAAGTCTAAGAATCTGGCTATGTCTAATGAGAAAGATATTAAGACTATTTTGGATCCTTTGAAAGTGAAGATGGATGAATTTAAGAGAACTGTAGAGGAGACTAAGGATAAATCTATTAAAAATACTGCATCTCTTGAAGAACAAATTAAGGCAATGATGGATCAGACGGGAAGAATCTCGAAAGAGGCGAATAATCTGGCGTCTGCTTTTAGAGGAAGTAATAAGGTTCAGGGAAATTGGGGAGAAGTTATTTTGAAGTCTTTACTCGAGAGAATGGGACTGAAAGAGGGGGAACATTTCGTCTGCCAGGAGACTATTCGCGATACTGATGATAAAGCTGTTATTAATGAAGAGAGTGGGAAACGTATGATTCCTGATGTAATAATGTATCTTCCTGAAAAACGTGCGGTCGTTATCGATGCTAAGGTGAGTTTAAAGGCATTTAGTGATTATTGTAGTGCAGAGAATGATCAAGAGAGGGATGAAGCTGAAAAACGCCATAATTTAAGTGTTATATCTCATTATAAAGAGTTAGCAGCGAAAAGCTATTCTCGTTATGTTAAGCAGCAGACTAGTTTTTCTAGTTTAGATTATGTGATTATGTTTATGCCTAATGAAAGTGCTTTTCAATTATTTTATCAAAAAAATAAAGCTTTATGGCAGGAAGCATTTGAAAAGAATGTTATTATTACGGGAGAGGCTAATCTTTTCGCTATGCTAAAGATCATTGATGCTACTTGGGTACAGATACAGCAGCAGAAAGATGTGGAGAAAATGAAGATGGCTGCTTCTGACCTGCTTGATGTTGTTGGTAAATTTGGAGAGCAATTCGTTAATGTGGGTGCGAGTCTTACTAAGAGTATGGATGCTTATCAAAGTGCCAAGGATAAGTTCGTAGGTCGTACTAGTCGTTCTAAGTCTATTTCTCGAGCTGCGATGAAGTTGAAGAAATTAAATGTGGATTCTAAATCATTCTTACCAGGTAGTCTTATTCCTGAGGATATCAATGAGACTAGTCTTGATGCCTCTGATTCTGAAACAATATCTAAAGATAATCCGAGAATTAATTAACATAAACTCGTCTTTTTTATATCTTTGCTGTTCTTTACGAAAATTCGTAGAGAATAACATTTATTAATTAAAACACAGTTTTATGAATTTTAATTCAGAAAAACGTGTTGTACCATGCTTTAAAAGATGGGCTAGAGGCAGCTGGGCAGCTTTTGCCAGTATGCATAGAGTAGTTAGCATAGGCGTCCTTTCTATAGGAATGTCGATTCTTACTCTTAATCTACGTCCAGTTTTAGCACGAACTTCTTCTGTCATCGCCTCAGATAATTTATCTATGGCAATGTCAGCATCTCAAGCTCTTGACTCAGCGTCAGTAGGGTCTGCGATGCAGAAGGCAGTTCTAGCTCAAACCACAGTCTCAAAAGCGACTTATCATGCTCACAGGTTATCGATAGATGCCCCTGCAGATACTGTTCGCAGAATGAGGCTTGATGAAGCGATGGTAACAGCACGAAGAAGTAATCCCACACGTGGGATAATCGAGCCTATCAAGGCTTATGAACGTTCTGTTATGAACAACAAACCATTACAAACTTTAGAAAGCGCTCTGAAAGTGAATCCAGCAGTGGATCTGCGGCAACGAGGAGCATACGGCATGCAGGCTGATATTTCTCTTTATGGGGGAAAAACGAATCAGACTATGGTCATGCTAAATGGTGTTAATTTTACTGATGCTAGAACAGGGCATCAATCACTATCTCTCCCTATTGACTTAGAAGGAGTAAGCGGCATAAACATAATCAATGGAGTACCAGGCATAGGTGCTTATGCTGGAGCTATTAATATTATAGCTTCTCCTGAGTATTCTAGATATCTTAAAGCTACTATTAGTGGTGGAAGTTATGGCTATTTATATGACAATATATCAGCAGCTATGACTAAAAATGGGTTGAGCTCTTATATCGTGGGCTCTATGAG
Source organism: Bacteroidales bacterium (assembly GCA_041668045.1). Taxonomy (GTDB): domain Bacteria; phylum Bacteroidota; class Bacteroidia; order Bacteroidales; family UBA932; genus JBAYDV01. The sequence continues at coordinate 4,670 of JBAYDV010000093.1, forward strand.
AAGATCAGATGGATATATTGATAATACAGATTTTTCCAATAATAATCTTTATTCAAGATTTACTTATGATTCTAAAAATTCTGGAGTGTTTGACCTCCAAGTGGGGTATCAGAAAAGATTATTTGGATCGAATGGCTTTTATTCTTTAAAATATCCTGATCAAGCTGAAGAGACTGAAACTTATCTCGGATCTCTGAGGTGGTCTATGAATGTGACAGAACATTTTAAATTAATTTCTTCTTTAAGTTATAGAAAAAATTATGATAGGTTTGAACTATTCAGAGCTATGAAAGATGCTCCTTCTTGGTATGTTGATCATAACTATCATAATACTGATAATGTAGGTGCTACTTTAGGTGCAGAATATAGTTGGGTAGCAGGAGTGACGGGAGTAGGTGTTGATTATTCATATAATCATATATATTCTAATGTACTAGGCGACGAGATGAGTTCTCCTAAAAGAGTTAAAGGAGCTAAGGGAGTTTTTTATGATCATGAAAAAGCTCGCAACGTAGGTAATGCCTGGATTAAACATAGCATTGCCGTGAATAAATTTATATATAGTGCTAGTTTGAATGTTTCCAAAAGTTCTTACGGTGATGCTGCGATGTGGAGTTTGGCTTCTAAATATGAGACGAGTGATGCATTGTCCTTTGATGCTTCTATTACGCGCTCTATGCGTTTGCCTACATTTACTGATTTGTATTATACTACTAGTACTCATATAGCGAATGATAAGTTAGATCCGGAGAAGGCTTTGACTTATATGGCGAATGTTAATTATGGTCAGAAAGTGGCCAGTTATAGTCGTCTAAAACTTCATGCTGGTCTGTTTTATCGTCAGGGAGATAATATTATAGATTGGGTTAAGCCAAGTGCAGAGGCTAAGTGGGAGTCTAAGCAGATTACCTCTATGAATACTTTTGGAGCTATTCTGGGCTTAAATTATGCGGTTAAAGATGGTTCTAAGTCATTCTTGCAGAGATTTTCACTGTCTTATGCTTATACTAAGAGTGATAAGAATGCTAATAATTACATTTCGAAAACAGCGATGGATTATTTGCGAGGTAATCTATCTTGTGATGTGGATTTCCGTATAACTGATGAGCTGATTTTCGATGTAATGTCATCCTGGTATGATAGAGTGGGGAGTTGGATGGATTTGAATTCAAATATTATCAATTATAAACCTTATTGTCTGACTAATGCAAGGCTTAGTTGGAAGGTCGAGAATAGAGATTTCTTAGGCGACCTGCCTATAACGATATTCGCTAATGCAGATAATATCTTTGATGTTCATTATCTAGATTTTGGAGGTTTACCACAGATGGGATTTAGTTTAACTGCTGGAGTTTCTATTACTATCAAATAATAAATTGAAAGGCATATGATAATTAATTACCATATGCCTTTCTTATTTTTATACTATAAATATTCTAAAATAGTTTGTATTCTACGAATGCTTCAATAGCCTCGTAAGATGCTAATCCTAGTTTAAGATATAAATCAGCAGTATTTCTATTTCTATCTTCAGCACGTTGCCAGAATAATCTTTCATCATTACCTAAGAATGGAGCACTTTCCATTTGAGATTGATGTTTTATAATAGCATTACGTTTATTCCTTAATTCTTCTGGACTTAAAGGTACAGCCATTTCTATATGTTCTATATCCCATTCTGCCCAAGCTCCTCTATACATCCAGATGCGACAGTCTTTTAACCATTCAGCGTTCTCTTGTTTGAATAAGTCTAATGCAGCTAAGACAGCATTAGTAGCTACTTTATGTGTCCCATGAGGGTCAGCTAAGTCTCCAGCTACATAAATCTGATGAGGTTGAATTTTTTTCAATAACTCATAAACTATCTTAACATCAGCTATTGTTAAAGGTTTTTTATTGATACGCCCTGTTTCGTAAAAAGGTAAATCAAGAAAATGTACTTTCGAGAGAGGTAAATTATTAAATGTGGCAGCAGTTCGTGCTTCACCTCTTCTAATCAAACCTTTAATGGTCAATATATCTCTAGTATCGATGGTATTTTCTTTTTTATCATTTAGAAATTTTCTAACAGCTTTATATTGACGAGATACTTCATTGTCTTGGTTATCCATAAAAATTTGGTTAAACCCATTAATGAAATGTAGAAAACGTACGACCTCTTCATCACCGACTGCTATATTTCCAGATGTTTCATAAGCTACATGAAGATCATGTTTCTGGTCTATAAGTCTGCGGAGAGTTCCTCCCATGGATATTACATCATCGTCAGGATGTGGTGAAAATACTATAATACGTTTAGGGTATGGTTTAGCTCTTTCTGGCCTATATGTATCATCGGCATTAGGTTTACCACCAGGCCAACCAGTAATTGTATGTTGTAAATCATTGAAAATCATAATATTAACATTATAAGCAGATCCATATATTGCTAATAATTCCTCTAGGCCATTACTTCTATAATCTTTATCTGTTAATTTTAATATTGGTTTTCCTGTTTGGCCGCATAACCAAACTATGGCAGACCTGATAAGCTCTTCAGTCCATTTACATGAAGTAACTAACCAAGGATGTTCCATACGAGTTAATTTCGCGCTACTCTGTAAGTCTAAAAATACTTCTACATTATTATTTGTAGTTTGTAAATAACTAGACATTACATCATTGTTTGGCTTTTCTTCTATTGTTCTTTTAATTATATCTGCTTTTTCATCACCCCATGCAGTTAAGAAAATATTTCTCGCTTCTAAAATAGTGGACATCCCTAAAGTTAAGCTACTAGTCCTGTTTTGTGCGACATTGCCAAATAAGCGTAAAGCATCTTTACGCATTTCAGAATCTAATAACACTA
>JBAYDV010000094.1:0-7205 GCA_041668045.1 Bacteroidales bacterium
TAATAATATTTATAGAGTTCATCACTTTTTGGATTAGGAATATAGCAACTTAAGCCACTACAATTTTCAAGATCAAAAGAATCTAAAAATGAATCAGTATGAGCTTCGTATAATACTGTTTTACTCATAGCTGATTCGAAAGCCTCATAAGCAGTTGTATCAGTTGGAGCAGTTTTATCAATTAAACTTGTAATAAAATCTCCTAAATCATAAAACCAATGTTTATTAAACCTATAATATTTTTGATAATAATTAGGATTAATATCTGAATAATCACTATGCTCTGCTCTATATGTATTAATAATATTTTTAGTAGCAGTAGAGAGATCTGTTAAACCATCAGTATTAATTAAGCCTATAGTAGCAGATGATTCTTTATAACTATTAAAATAGTCAACACATAAATTCTTCAAACCTGACAGTTCAAATCCATTTGATGCGAATAAATCTGCACATAATTTATCATAAGGAAAACCATTAGCTAGTATTTCCGCAGGAGAGGCTATAAAGTAGTTACAATAATCTTTTAGTTGATAAGCTACTTCTATTCCACCCATAAAACAAGCATCAAATACTATAAAATCATATTTAATAGGCAATGCCGATGCTAAATCTTTTATATTAATCTCATATGTGATATTATTAACTTCCTCTGAACCAAAAGAATTCAATTCCATCTGATTAACAGAAAAAGACGTATTAGTAGGATTATTATAATAATCCTCAGGCAGCCAGCCTGTACCATGTGACCATAAAATAAGTCCGTTCTCTTTAGCTGGGAATAAAAAATGTGCTCTACTTAAAACTGTATTGAGAGTTTCTGATGAGGCAGAAATCTGACTTGCATCATACTTCATAATTATCTCTTGATTTACTTCTGTACTAGAAGTCTCATCTTTTACTATTCTATATAATTTAGGAACATCATTAGCATCTTTATAATACACTAATAACACATCTCCACTATTTCTTAGAGGTACATAATTATGTATTATAGACTCAAAATTCTTTTGTGCATAATCACTTAGAGTATTATTTCCATCTATGTAAATTAATAATGTCCTATCGAAACTATCACCTTTATCATCATCCCACGAACAGGAGGTCACTAAGAAAAAGACAAAGAATAAAGAAAGTAATATTTTGATCTTATTTTTTTTCATAACGTATTAATAATTAGCGAATATAATAAAAATATCAAATATTATATTAAATTTGCTTAAACACATTAAAAATATACAACTATGAAAGGTGATAATTTACTAGCATTTATCAGTGGTGCTGTAATCGGAGCTGCCGCTGCTATTCTTTTCGCCCCTTCTTCAGGGAAAGAAACAAGAGAAAAACTTAAAGATAATATTGATAAAGAATATAAATCCTTTAAAGATAAAGTAATGAATGAAGCTTGTAGTAAAGAAAATGATGTTACAACAAGTGATAAAGAAAAAGAAAATGTAGAAGAAGATGAAAGAGCTAAAAAATAATGATAATAATATGTTTGAAGATTTAGGAAATACCGTCAGGGATTATATAGATATGAGGATCGACGAGATAAAATTATCTTTAACGGAAAATCTTTCCTTGATTTTTAATAATCTGATTTTTATATTTATTATAACCTTAATCTTGGCTCTAATTTTAATTTTCTTAGGATTAGCTCTTAGTACTTGGATGGAAGAAATAACGAACTCCGCTATTATTGGAAATATAATAACAGCTGGTTTATTTATAATTTTAGGAATAATTGTAAGTATATTTAGAAAAAATCTTTTCACTAATACATTTGTAAAATTATTCACTAAATTATTTTTTGACACTAAAAAGGTAAAACATGACTAATAATTATAAATATTCCAACATTCATAACCTTAGGGAATTACAATATCAAAGAAGATTATTATCATCACAGATAGAAAGTCAAGAAGATATGATTACTTATAAAACTCGCACTATTCGTGATTATGCTTCACCTAAGAGATGGTTATATTTAGGGTTGGAATCTATCGCTGATAAAAATCCTTTTATAAATATAGTACTAAAAATCATAAATATTTTCAAAAACACGAATAAAAACGCATAAAATGAGGATTTTTTAATCATTTTTTCAAAAATTATTTTTTATTAATGAAAAATAATTATAAATTGCATAGAAATTTAAATTAAACACATAAACTATTTGTAAAAATTAAAAAAAATGGAAGAATTATTAGAACAAATTAATGTACAGATAGCTGCTTTCTCTGAAAATTCAGCAGCTCAACTTGAAAAAGGAAATAAAGCAGCAGGTACTCGTGCTAGAAAAGCAGCTTTACAGATCAGTAAATTAATGAAAGATTTCAGAAAAGCATCTGTAGAATTTTCTAAATAATATTTATTTAAAATAATTATTAATGATTTAAAGGGATGGTTTAAATATCATCCTTTTTTTATTTTATTTATATCGACTACTTAACCTTGGTAAAATAATACCTTCCTTCTCATCTGCATCCCAAAACCACATATAATCTTCATTTAGCTTTGTACATTCCATTAAAGTAATAGTTTGTTTTTTTTCTCCTTTACATAGACTATTACATTGAACCAAAATATGCACTCCGATATTTTTTGGTATATTTTCAAACATATATGAATAATACTCATCTTGAGAATCTGTCTGAATTCTTACTAAATGTCTTTTTTGAGATATAGCCATTTGCATAGAATATTCATCATATAGAAAATATGATTTACCTAGATTATATAATCCAATATCACTAGAATTTACGAATTCTTTTTTCTCTTCAGAATCTATTTCTACTCCATTCTGCGTACACGAAGAAAGAAACCCTAATATAATTAGAATACACAAAATCAATATTATATTTTTATTTTGCATCTGCATACTTACAATTAATTTGTATTTTCCGCTTCTACTTTAATCTTTTTAATTATTTTTTCTTCACTCTTGTCCTGATATTCTATGACAACTTTAATTTCTATATCTACATTAGAAGTCTTAATTTGATATTTGGGCCCTGTAAAATTTACATCATCTACATACCAAGTAATAGATTTAGCATTCTCTGTAAGATTTTCCAGATCTAATATTAGCTCATCACCATAATGATATGTACTTTTATCGAAACCAGCTATGAAGGGATAATCAGAAGTAATCGGATTAGTAGTAAAAGTAAAAGAAACTGCTTTCCCCTCTTGAGATCCATATATAGAACATAATTCACATAAATATTTACATCCTGGTTTTAAATCAGTAAAATAATAAGAATTCGTAGAAGAAATTATATCTTCACTCGACTTAATATTTTCACCATATTCTACTATATTAATCTTCCATTTAGCATCCACATTAATGTCAGAATTCCATTCTATAAAAGCAGTCGTCTGAAATGGTTTAATATTTTTCAGGCTAGGAATAGCTAATCTAGAATCTGAATCAGAAACAACATCAAATGTAATCTGACCATCATCATAAACAATATTTTTTAAGGCAATACCCAAAGACTTGCCAGACCATTCTATAAAAGAAGGTGTAGAATGAATATCTAACCCGCTCACATTATAAGTACCCGGGAAAAAGACATCAGCTACATCAGATGCCTCACTAGTAGCTTCTAACAAATCGGCACATTGATGTTCAGAATAAGCATTAATACAATTATTACTCCATCGAACATTAGCTTTCAACATTCCAGCATTATTATCTGATTTGTCTATATGATAAATTAGTAAGCCTCCACATTCTTTTCCAGTTTCACTACCTATAAATTCATCCCAACTTCCATGCGTAGATGTACGAACTTCCATTAAAAAATATTCTCCTGAAACAGATGTCTTCAATCTAAGATATTCTGAATAATTACTAGAATTTTTAATACTATATTCATTTCCGGCACTAATATCTGTAATACTATAAGGTAAGTCGTCACTCTCATATGTATCAAATATCATTTCTTTCTCATAAACCGTTAAATTAGGAGGAGTACGCCCATCATTATTATAGCAACCTCTATCCATTAGAGATAACCTAGACCACAATCCTTCGCCACTTCCTTCCACGCTATAATTAGTATCATAAGCATCTACAAGACCTAAAATATGCCCAAATTCATGGCAAAAAACGCCAATTCCTGATAAATTTTCTCCTGTTTCAGATAGATTTTCCCCGGAACCTAATCTTAATTCAGAAGCACAAGCATATGAAGCAATTATAACATTATCTAAAGTCAACTTTTCATTTTGTATAGTCCATTTATGTGGCCAAATAGAATTATCTCCACCTCCCTCTGCTTCATTATTTCCTGCGAAATAGATGAATACATTATCAACATATCCATCATGATCATTATCATATTTTGCGAAATTAACTCCTCCTCGATCAGCCTTTTCACATGCTTCTTCTATAAAATCTATTATTCTTACATCCTTCTCTTCATCTCCATTTGCTCCATAGTAGGCCATATCATGACTAAGAGTAATCACGTCTGATATATCAAACGAAGGATTAAAAGCCGATCCTAAATTATCTTGAAAATACTGTTTAGCTGACCCAGTCGCCCCATTCTCACTATAATTATCACCATTAATCATATCATCAAAATGCTCCTTCGGATTAGACATTGTAAACTTTACGTCACTAAACTGAACTAATAGAATAAGCGCATTAAGATTAGTACTACTAATACTCTTAGTATTACTTGATTGGCTAGAATAAGCCACAGAAACCACATTATCACCGCCAAAAAAGCGTTGAATCCCTTTATCTCTTAATCTTTCTTCGACCTCCGGTGAAATACTTACTGCTTTTGTATAACTATTTATGGCAATGTTATTAGACTTCGTCATATCAGTACCTGCCGTAACGCGAATATCTGATATATGACGTACACCAGAACGATAATCAGCATAATAATAAAAGCCATCTGTTTTTTGGGCTATAATATACCCATCAATGGTAGTAGTATAACTAAAAAATTCATCTCCATATATTCTAACAGCTAAAGTCGAACCATCACTCTGACGCACTATTACTTTTGAAGGATAAGACTTTACAGCCATAGCAGGCATCATAGAAAGGTACACGAAAATTATAGTTACGATGTTACGCATTCTTAAAGTTCTCATATTTTCAAAGATAATAAATTTATAAGAAAAATTTATCAACTTTATTAATAGCCTTAGGATCTGCGAAAACTATAACCTGGTCATATGCATTAATTATACTATCATCATTAGGAATAAAACTTTCATTACCTCTAATAACCCCACCAATGATCGCGTCAAGAGGGAAATTAATATCAGCCAATTTACTAGAGGCTATTTTACTATCTGGGGTAACGATAAATTCAAGAACCTCTGCTTGCGTTCCATTTAAGATTTTAATTGAACGAATATTATTAGAGAGAGTAAATCTAAAAATGCGTCCAGCTGTAATAAGTTTCTTATTGATTACAGAATCAACACCCATGCCTTCTGCTAGTTTTATATAATCGAAATTTTCTACTTCCGCTATAACTTTTGGAACACCCATTTTTTTAGCTGTCACACAAGACATTATATTAGCTTCTGAGCTTCCTGTTACTGCCACGAAAGCATCCATATCTTTTACATTCTCTTCAATCAAAACATCCGCATCTCTACAATCTCCATTAATCACTAGTGACTTATTCAAAATTTGAGAAAGATGTAAAGACTTTTTCTTATTATATTCAATAATTTTAATATTTGGAATGGTATTCTCAGCTTCACGAGCCACCATTTCAGCTATTCTTCCTCCTCCGACGATCATAAGGTTATTGACCATAACATTCTCCCTTCCAAGAGCCTGCATAGCCTTAGTAATACCTTCTTTTTTAGATATTACATACACCATATCATCTACTTTATATTTAGTATCTACTTTCGGAATAATAGTATCATCATCTCTATTGATAGCGACTGTTCTAAAAAGATTCTCCTTATTAGAAAGAGCATTTACCTTCTGATCTATTAACATAGAATCTTCATCTAATTTAATAGCTATTAATTGTAGTTTGCCATGAGAATAGTCCATGTACTCAGAAGTAGAAGTTTCTTTAAGTAAATTCAGAATCTCTTTTGATACTATTTTTTCAGGATAAAATAAAGAATCTATACCCAACTCAGTGAAAATAAATTTATTATCACTGGTCTGATACTCTTCATTATTAATTCTGGCCGTAACTTTCTTAGCTCCCATTTTTTTAGCCAAAAGAGCACTTACTATATTCACATCTTGTTCTTCAGCAGGACTAACTGCTATAAAAAGGTCTGCTTTATCAATTCCAGCTTTACGTAGAGTATCCAGAGAAGTAGAACTTCCCTGGATAGTTATAACGTCAGCTTCTTCTGCTACTCTATTCAGTCTGTCAGCCGATTCATCCATGATAATAATATCATGAGATTCCAAACTTAGCATTTTAGCTAAATGACTTCCTACGGATCCTGCACCGGCTATAACAATCTTCATAAAAATAGTTTTAATATTTCATTTTAATACTCATCCTCATTAAAGAAGAAATCATCTTTTGTAGGATAATCAGGCCATAGGTCTTCCATACTTTCGAAGACTTCAGTTTCGTCTTCTATGTCCTGTAGATTTTCTATCACTTCTAATGGAGCGCCTGAACGCGTAGCATAATCTATTAATTCGTCTTTGGCTGCTGGCCAAGGTGCATCATCAAGTTTCGATGCAAGTTCTAGAGTCCAATACATTTTACTAATATTTAATTTATATTTTACGTGGACGCAAATATAAAAAAAATTTTAAGGTATCCAACATTCTTCTTCGTTTTTATTTAAAAAAATTAGGTATCTGGCCAAAGTAAAGAGATAATCGGACAATCTATTCAAAAATTGTAGTACATAACCTACATTTTTATCTTCACTCTCTAATACGACCGCAGATCTTTCTGCTCTTCTACATACTGACCTTACCACATGACATAAAGAGGACACCCGAGGTTTAGATGGCAATATAAAAGATGTCTGTTTTGGCATTTTTCCTGTCATTTCATCTATATCCTTTTCGAGCTCTTTTATATAGTTTAAAGGAAAGGAACCTAACTTTTGTGGTGGCACCGCAGAAGCCAAAAAAGCTTCCGAAAGAAATAATATCTCTTCTATCTTTTTTAATTTAGCATCAAATTTATCAGGCAAATCGCACCTTAATAATCCGATATATGAGACTA
>JBAYDV010000095.1:0-7059 GCA_041668045.1 Bacteroidales bacterium
ACTACTCCATTTTCATATTCTATCTTAGCTCCACACTGTTTGAGTACTTTAATAATGGCTATATCGGCTTGATTTGAGTCCATAGACAGGCCTCTTATAGAGATATCACCATAAATAGCACCCATAACACAGAAATTAGCTGCCGAGCTCCAATCTCCTTCGATAAGCATATTGACAGGTTTGTATTTTTGCTTTCCAGGAATCTCGAATACGAAGGCATCTTTTTGTTCTTCACATTTGATATTAATGCCGAATTGTTTTAGTACATCTAAAGTTATTCGAATATAAGGAATACTCTTAGGCTTTAATAGAGTTAGTTTTGTGTCTTTTTTGGACAATGGTAATGCCATTAGCAGTCCTGATATCAGCTGGGAACCTTTAGTGCCTGAGAGTGTGAAATCACCACCTTTAAGTGGACCACAGACAGATGCAGGGAGCGTGTATTCTGCAGTTAAGATGCATTGCGCCCCCATAAGTTCTAATGCATGTTTGCAGCCATATAGCGTCCTGCCCATTAGGGAACCTTCTCCTGATATGGTGACATTATTATTAAATTGTGCGGCAATGGCTAGTACGAGTCGTGCTAGTATGCCTGATTCTCCTACGAATATGCTTGGGTCGTATTTAATTATTAATGCAGAAGGCAGATATGAATCATCATTATTTTTAGGCATTTTGAAAGGAAAGCCTAGTCCTTTTATAGTAAGAATTTTACCTTCTCTGCTGGTCTGCGAGCCTATCTGCTCGAGAACGTTTAATGCTGCATCCGTGTCCCTATTGCCTGAGAAATTATATAAATGACTTACGCCATCGGAGATGGCAGCAGCACATATAGCACGTTGAGCGATGCTTTTCGATGATGGTATGATGATGTCTCCTGATACTCTTTTATGTGATTCGAGTTCTAAGAGGTCTCTGTAAGCGAATTGTCCTTCTGATGTTTTTTTGTTTTTATGTAAAGAGCAGTATATGAATGGTGAGCCAGATGCTAGTGCCTCTAGACGAGCATAATTGAAGCTTTCACTTATTACTTCTAATATTAATGGAACTCGTTGGAGAGTGGCGTATGGAATGTGTTTGTATAGATCAAGAAGGTATTCTGCTTTTACTTTGGAGTCGGCCAGCGATGATATATGTACCATGTCTGCTCCTTGTTGTATGGCTTTTCTATATACTTGTAGTAGATATGATAGTTTTGGCGTCCGTCCGAAGTCTGCGTATGAGAAAATGACTTTGATATGTCGTAGCCTGCAGGATTCTATGATTTCTCTTAGGTGCAGTGCGGACATATTGCGGTCTATTTCTATGTATTTGGCTCCACTGGTAATGGCAGCTTTTACTTGATTTAATGATGTCCTTCGACCTGTGGCTATTAATGGAAGTTTTGATTTTTTAAAGAGTTTCTGTACTTCGATACTATTTAGACCACAGAGGTCAAGGCGAATTTCTACTATAATGTCTGCTTTTCCCTGTTTCTTACGGGTCGTAGCTATCTTCTCACAAGAGCGAAGTGCCTTGAGACAGTTATCATATCCTAATTCACTAATACTAATACAGATCATTTATCTGTTTCTCTAAATCGTTTAAGGTCAATAAGCTTACATTCGCAGCTCCTATATTATTCAAATATACAAAATAGATTGAATTCTTTTCACATTTTTTGTCATTTCTGATAGCTGCAAATAGTTCTTTTTCTGGGATATCAGTGTTGGTGCGATAGCCTAATGATATTAGGTCTTTTTCTAGTCTTTCGCAGTCTTCTTTTTTCATGAATCCAGATAGGACGGATAGCTTGGCTGCATAGATCATTCCTATGGCTACTGCTTCTCCGTGTTTCATGGTTTCTTTATCTTGCGTGCATTTTTCTATGGCGTGGGCGAAGGTGTGTCCGAGGTTCAATAGTCGGCGTTTGCCTCCTTCTTTTTCGTCTTGCTCGACTATGTCTTTTTTTATGTTTATAGATGCTATGATTAGATCACGTAGCATAGCTTCATCACTCGTTCCCTGGTTCCATTGCCTTAGATAATCTATTGCCTGATTGTATAACTGCTCGTCTGTGAGAATGAAGGTCTTTAGCATCTCTACTGCTCCTGATAGAAATTCTCTTTTGGGCAATGTTGTTAGAGTTCTGATGTCGAGGTAGGTGAAGAGTGGCTGCTGAAACACTCCGATTACGTTTTTCAAACCTCCGTAATTTACTCCTGTCTTACCTCCTACTGCGGCATCTACATCGGCGAGTAGCGTGGTAGGTATGTAGGCGCATTTAACGCCTCTTTTGTATATACTTGCTGCAAAACCTGCGATGTCTGTCGTAATTCCTCCTCCTAGTCCAAGAAGCAGGCATTCTCTGTCTGCATTGACCTCTAAGAGTTTTCCCATTATTATGGAAATGGTGTCTAGAGTTTTGGTGTCTTCTGAGATGTCTAGAAGTATGGTGCTGTAGTCTATGCTGTTTTCTGATAGTGTTTTATAAAAGTTTCCAGCATATTGGTCGACATTTTTATCTACTATCAAAAATATTTTCGAGAAACCATGCAGAAGAGGTGGCAGGTCTGCGAAGGAGTTTCTAATATAAATAGTACTAAGGGAGCCATTTTTGGTGGCCATTTTTATGGTTTCTTTATCTGCAGTATGTTTGAGCATAGTTTTCATATATTTAAATACAAAATTAATAAATTTTATGAGTTTTGTATTTTAAAAATATTATCTATCTTTGTCATCCTTAAAGTTCTAAGATATTTTAGGATTTTATGCCCAGATGGCGGAATTGGTAGACGCGCTGGTCTCAAACACCAGTGGAAATTGTTCCGTGTCGGTTCGACCCCGACTCTGGGTACTAGAAAGCCTCATCGAGAAATCGGTGAGGTTTTTTATTTTATATTACAAAGGCTCAAGATTCATTAAAAATACCAACTCCTCTTTGGAAGGATCTTATGTCAAGACCAGGCTGGATGCCTATGAAAAAGTAAGCATTACTAATTATTAAATATATTAAGAGGATGGGATGATAATAAACCCATCCTCTTACTGTGTTCGAGAATATTTGGATTGAAAGATTTTGAAGAAAGAGTAAAAGAGAGTATATTTACATGCTAACTTAGTATAATTAGATTATGAAAAAAGTAATTGTTATCGGCGCTACTTCTGGGCTTGGACAGGAATTAGCCAAAATGTTTGTCCGTGATGGACATATAGTAGGTGTCACTGGTCGTCGAGAAGAAAGATTACTAAAGTTCAAAGAAGATTTTGAGTCTTCTATTTCTGAACGAATTTTCTTTCAGAAAATGGATATCAATTCGTCTGAAGCTCCTGATGAATTATTAGATTTGATTAATCGTATGGGTGGTGTTGATTATTTTATAAATGCTGCTGGAATCGGACATCAAAATCCTAATACTGATATAAATATCGAACTTAATACTATCAGAACTAATGTTTTGGGCTTTACGCAAATGATTGATACGGCTTTTAATTATATGAAAAATAATGGTGGAGGGCATATAGGTTTTATTAGCTCCGTAGCTAGTGTGCGTGGCTTAGGTGTCGCTACAGCATATTCAGCTTCTAAGAAATTCCAAAGTACTTATGCTCAAGCTCTGATGCAACTTTCAAATATGAAGCATTTCGATATAGGATTTACAGAAATATTGCCTGGTTTTGTTAAAACAGACATTTTGGATTCTAATAAAAAATATCCCTTGTTAATGAATCGCGAATATGCAGCTGAGAAAATCTTTCGTGCTCTTGTTAAAAAGAAAAGAAGAAAGATAATCGATTGGAAATTTGCTTTCTTAGTTGGTATATGGAGATGTATTCCTAATTTTATTTGGGAGAGATTATCGTTTGTAAAAACTGAGAATAAAGATAGTAACCGTTCAACTAATAATTTAACATAAATTAACTTAATCATGAAACGTATAAATATTTTCTTTTTGATGCTACTTGTTAGCACTTTTTCATTAAGTGCTCAGACAATTATAAAATTATATCCTAATGGTGTTCCTGATTCTAATGGGTGTTCTGGACCTATCGTTAAAGATTCAACTAATATAGATGAAGTTTGGGTTAAGAATATTTCTGACCCTTTTATGAAATTATATTTACCTAAGAAACAAACTCAGAATAAAGTAATTTTAATTTGCCCTGGTGGTGGATATTCTATCCTTTCTGTAGCTCATGAAGGCAAAGAAGTGGCTCAGTGGTATAATGATCATGGTTATCCTGCTGCTGTTCTTTATTCTAGATTACCTAATAAAGGTCATTATAAAATTCCTCTTGAAGATACACAGACTGCTATCAAGTTATTACGTGAGCATAATAAAGATTGGAAGATAAATGCAGATACTCTGGGTATTATGGGATTTTCAGCTGGTGGACATTTGGCTGCTACCGCTTTAACCTTGTATAATTCTAATGAGGATAGACCTGATTTTGGTGTTTTGTTTTATCCTGTGATAACTATGACTGCTAGCACTCATGGTGGATCAAAAACAAATCTTCTTGGAGAGACTCCTTCTCCTACTTTATTATGGAAATATTCTGCTGAGAAACATGTTACTGCTTATACTCCACAAACTATTATTATATCTGCGAATGATGATAATGTCGTTCCTATTAAAAATAGTTTGATGTTTTATGAAGCTCTGCATGATAATAATATTAATAGCGAACTTCATATATTTACTCATGGAGGACATGGTTGGGCTTTTAAGGATTCTTTCCCTTTCGAGAAAGAGGCTGAGGAAGCTACACTGAAGTTTATCGCTGATTTGAAATAAATGTGATGCAGGTAGAAAAACTACCATTGCCTTAAAAAAATATAAAATAAATAATGGGAAAAGAAAAAATAATATTGACTGGCGACCGTCCTACTGGGAAACTTCATATCGGTCATTATGTTGGTTCATTGAAACGTAGAGTGGAACTTCAAAATTCTGGAGAATTCGCTAAAACTTTTATATTCATCGCTGATGCTCAGGCTCTTACTGATAATATAGATAATCCTGAGAAGGTTAGACAGAATGTTATAGAAGTGGCTTTGGATTATTTGGCTTGTGGTCTTGACCCTGCTAAGTCTACAATGTTTATCCAATCTCAAATTTCTGAATTAACGGAGTTGTCTTTTTATTATATGGATTTGGTTACTGTGGCTCGTCTTGAGCGTAATCCTACAGTGAAATCGGAGTTGAAGATGCGTAATTTTGAGTCTAGCATGCCAGTCGGGTTTTTCACTTATCCTATTAGTCAAGCGGCTGATATTACAGCTTTTAAAGCTACTACTGTTCCTGCTGGTGAAGATCAGGAGCCTATGTTGGAACAGACTAGAGAGATAGTTCGTAAATTTAATAGTATTTATGGCAATACGCTCGTTGAGCCTGAGATTCTTTTGCCTAGTAATGATGCTTGTTTGAGACTTCCTGGTACTGATGGGAAAGCTAAAATGAGTAAGTCTCTTGGAAATTGTATTTATCTCGCAGATACTGCTGATGATACCCAGAAGAAGATTATGAAAATGTACACAGATCCTACTCATCTTAGGGTTAGTGATCCTGGTAAGTTAGAGGGTAATACTGTTTTTACTTATCTTGATGCTTTTAGTAAACCTGAGCATTTCGAGCGTTATCTTCCTGATTATGATAATCTTGATGAGTTGAAGGCTCATTATACTAAGGGTGGTCTTGGGGATGTTAAAGTAAAACGTTTTTTGAATTCTGTTCTGCAAGAAGAGTTGGAACCAATTCGTAAACGTAGGTTGGAATTTCAGAAGGATATCCCTTCTATTTATCAAATGTTAGAAAAAGGTTGTGATGCAGCTAGAGCGACTGCGGCAGAAACTCTTTCTGATGTTAAAAAGGCTATGAAGATTAATTATTTCCAAGATGCTGCGCTAATCGCTGAACAACAGAAGTTCTATTCGAAGCACTAAGCTGCTTTGGTTTTATTGCCCTGTATTGATATAATTATTGGCCTCTTTCGAGATAAAAATCGATAGTTTCTGCTGTGATTAAGTCGATAGGCATGTAATTAATCTGTTTAGGTTTATTGCCAAACAAAATATAATCACATAAGGTCTGTACACTCAGGATACCCTGCTGTACGGGCCTTTGTGCTATTAAAAAGTCTATGAATCCTTCTTTTAGATATTTCTGATTGGCTTTTATTACATCATATCCTATGAATTTAAAATCTTTTTTGTTCTTTTTCTTCAGATAACGTGACACAACGAAGGCTTCTGAACTGAAGATTACACCTAATTTACATGTTGGGTGCTTTTCGAAGAATACGTCGAATAGTTTTTCGTCTTCTTCTGAGTGTTTAGCTTTTAGGTTTACTTCTAGAATCTTGATGTCAGGATAGTCTCTCGACATTTTTTTTCTGAATCCTTTTTCTCTGAAGAGTTGCTGATTGGATCCGACCCTGCCTTTACCGGTTTTACGAAATATTACTATCGGTTCTTTCTTAAAATTAAGCATCATAATAAATTTACATGCTAATTCTCCACTTTTCTCAGCATTCTGGCCATAAAAGGCGAGAGGTTCAATGGGTTTATAAAGAGAGTCTATATATACGAAGGGGATGTTGTTTTCTTGAAGTTTTTGTACACTGTCTGCTCTAGTTTCTTCTTCGTTAGGATTAATTATAGCTCCATCTGGCTTATATTCTATTAAGGCTTTGGCTTGTTCGATATAAGAGTCTAAATTATATTGGTCGAAATAAAATATCTTTAGTTTAACACGAAAATCAGCATTTTTTAATACAGCATAATTCATTCCCTCTTCTACATCCTGGTAATATGCACCGTGTTTATGTTCTGGTATTAGAGCTGCTAGTCTTAGGTCTGAAGTTCTAGCTAATGCACTTGCGCTTTTGTTTGGTATGTAATTTAAAGTTTGTAAGGCTTTTTCTACTTTTTCTCTACTACTCGCTGAGACTCCTCTCCTATTGTGCAATACTCTATCTACTGTCCCTGCTGAAACGCCAACTAATTTTGCTATATCAGTTATTCTGATTTTATCTTTTCCCATATTAAAAAGCTAGTTATATTTTCCAATCATCCTG
>JBAYDV010000096.1:0-6922 GCA_041668045.1 Bacteroidales bacterium
TAAAGCTGGAGTACCGCGTTATGGTAAAACATATCTTAGAGATGGTAGTACTGGTGAACAATTTGATCAACCTGCTACAGTGGGAGTAGTTTATATGATTAAACTTGGCCACATGGTTGATGATAAAATGCATGCTCGTTCTATCGGACCATATTCACTAATTACTCAGCAGCCTCTTGGTGGTAAAGCACAGTTCGGAGGTCAAAGATTTGGTGAAATGGAGGTTTGGGCACTTGAGGCATTTGGAGCTTCTAATATTCTTCAAGAGATTTTGACTATTAAGTCAGATGATGTAACAGGAAGATCAAGAGCTTATGAAGCGATCGTAAAAGGAGAACCAATGCCTACTCCTGGTATACCAGAATCTCTTAATGTATTATTACATGAATTAAGAGGACTTGGACTAAGTATTCACTTAGATTAATGGAAATATTTGATAATATAGCAAAATCAAGAATATGCCTTATAATAAAAAAGAAATGAAGGTTAAAAGTAACTTCACACAAATCTCTATAGGATTAGCTTCTCCTGAAGAAATCCTAGAAAGATCATCTGGTGAAGTTCTTAAACCTGAAACAGTAAATTATCGTACATACAAACCTGAAAGAGATGGTTTATTCTGTGAAAGAATATTCGGTCCCACTAAAGATTATGAATGTCATTGCGGTAAATATAAGAGAATCCGTTATCGTGGAATTATCTGCGACAGATGCGGTGTAGAAGTAACAGAAAAGAAAGTGCGTAGAGAGAGAATGGGTCATATATCTCTTGTCGTTCCAGTAGCTCACATATGGTATTTCCGTTCTAACCCAAATAAAATAGGTTATTTACTTGGAATTCCAGCTAAAAAACTTGAGACAATAATATATTATGAAAGATATATCGTTATTCAAGCAGGAGCTGCAGCAGAACAAGACATAAAAGATAGAGATCTTCTTTCTGAGGATGATTATCTTGATGTTTTAGATAAACTACCAAAAGATAACCAACTATTAGATAATTCAGATCCTAATAAATTCATAGCAGGAATGGGTGCGGAAGCTATTTATGAGCTTCTTAAAGATGTCAATCTTGATGAATTATCTTACGACTTAAGACATAAAGCAGAGCATGAAACTTCTCAACAGAGAAAAGCTGAAGCTCTTAAAAGACTTAACGTCGTAGAGGCTTTCCGTGAATCAAAAGGACGGAATAAACCAGAATGGATGATAATGAAGGTTATTCCTGTTACTCCTCCTGATTTAAGACCTCTTGTTCCTCTTGATGGTGGTAGATTTGCCACTTCTGATTTAAATGATTTATATCGTAGAGTTATTATTAGAAATAATCGTCTTAAAAGACTTATTGAGATTAAAGCTCCAGAAGTAATTCTTAGAAATGAGAAACGTATGCTTCAAGAAGCAGTCGATTCACTATTCGATAATTCTCGTAAGTCTAATGCAGTTAAGACAGAATCTAATAGAATATTAAAATCTTTATCTGATAGTCTTAAAGGAAAACAAGGTCGTTTCCGTCAGAACTTGCTTGGTAAACGTGTTGATTATTCTGCTCGTTCAGTCATCGTCGTAGGACCAGAATTGAAGATGCATGAATGTGGTTTACCAAAAGGCATGGCAGCAGAGCTTTATAAACCTTTTATTATACGTAAACTTATAGAAAGAGGTATTGTAAAAACTGTTAAATCTGCGAAAAAGATAGTAGATAAGAAAGATCCAGTAATTTGGGATATACTTGAGAATGTAATGAAAGGGCATCCTGTTTTACTAAACCGTGCTCCTACTCTACATAGATTAGGTATTCAAGCTTTCCAACCAAGATTAATCGAGGGTAAAGCTATTCAACTTCATCCTTTAGCATGTACAGCATTCAACGCCGATTTCGATGGTGACCAGATGGCTGTTCATCTACCATTAGGAAATGCTGCAGTACTTGAGGCTCAGCTTCTAATGTTAGGATCTCATAATATTCTAAATCCTGCCAATGGTGCTCCTATTACTGTACCATCTCAGGATATGGTACTAGGTTTGTATTATATTACTAAACCTAGGAAAGGAATGAAAGGCGAAGGTCTTACTTTTTATGGTATTGAAGAAACTAAAATAGCTTACAACGAAGGTAGAGCTGAGATACATGCGATAGTAAATGTTAGATTACCTAAAGATCCAGATGATCTTTCTAAAGGATATCAATTTATAAAGAACACTACAGTTGGTAGAATCATGTTCAATGAAATGGTACCTAAAGAAGTTGGTTATATTGATGAAGTCATCAACAAAAAAACTCTTAGAAATCTTATCGGTGAAGTTGTAAAAGCTTGTGGTATTTCTAGAACAGCTGATTTCCTTGATAAAGTAAAACATACTGGTTATATCATGGCTTACCAAGGTGGATTATCATTTAACTTAGCAGATGTAATCGTACCTAAAGAGAAAAAAGTACTTGTTGGAACAGGATATAAAGAAGTTGAAGAAATTCAAGATAGTTTCAATCTTGGTCTTATAACTAATAACGAACGTTATAATAAAACGATCGATATTTGGACAAATGTAAACTCAAAACTTACAAATGCAGTTATAACGACTCTAAAGAATGACCAAGATGGTTTCAATCCAATTTATATGATGCTTGACTCTGGAGCCCGTGGTTCTAAAGAGCAAATTCGTCAGCTATGTGGTATGCGTGGATTGATGGCTAAGCCTCAAAAATCAGGATCTGCTGGAGCTGAGATTATTGAGAACCCTATTTTAGCTAACTTTAAAGAAGGTCTATCAGTATTAGAGTACTTTATCTCTACTCATGGAGCTCGTAAAGGTTTGGCCGATACAGCTTTGAAAACTGCAGATGCTGGATACCTTACTAGACGACTTGTCGATGTCTCTCACGATGTTATTATCAATGAAGAAGATTGTGGTACATTAAGAGGTCTAGTAGCGACAGCTATTAAAGATAAAGATGAAGTAGTTGAATCTCTTGCAGAAAGAATACTTGGTAGAACATCCGTACATGACATATTCAATCCTTTAACTGGAGAACTTATAGTTAAGTCTGGTGATGAGATTACTGAAGATATCGCTAATACTATTGGAAAATTACCAATAGAACAAGTTGAAATCAGATCAGTTTTAACATGTGAATCTAAAAAAGGTGTATGTGCTAAATGTTACGGACGTAATTTAGCTACTGGTAGAATGGTAGAACAAGGAGAAGTCGTAGGTGTCATAGCTGCACAATCTATTGGTGAGCCAGGTACACAGCTTACTCTTAGAACATTCCACGTTGGAGGTACTGCTTCAAGTGTAACAGCTGATAATCAAATCGTCGCAAGAAATGATGGAAGGCTAGAATTTGAAGAATTAAGAACTGTTGATTCTACTACAAAAGACGGAAAAGTAGTTCAAATAGTAGTTGGACGTACAGCAGAATTAAATCTTAAAGATAATACTACTGGTATTACTTTATCTTCCTACCACATTACTTATGGTTCAACATTATTCAAGAAAAATGGAGATAACGTTAAGAAAGGTGACCTAATATGCGAATGGGATCCTTATAATGCTGTTACTATTACTGAACAAGATGGTACTATTAATTTAGAGAATCTGATAGAAGGTGTTACATATAAAGAAGAAGCTGGTGATGAATATTCTATTCATAGCGAAAAGATTATTACTGAAGCCCGTGATAAATCTATAGCACCTCCTGCTATTCGAATAATGAAAGGTGATGTAGAAATAAAATCTTACAACTTACCAGTTGGAGCTCATGTTTCTGTAGAAGAAGGACAGGAAGTTAAAAAAGGAGATATTTTGGTGAAAATTCCTAGAGCTATTGGTAAATCTGGAGATATCACTGGAGGTCTTCCTCGTGTAACTGAGTTATTTGAAGCTAGAAATCCATCTAACCCTGCTGTAGTAGCAGAGATAAATGGAGAAGTCAGCATGGGTAAGATTAAGAGAGGTAGTAGAGAAGTTATTATTACTGCTAGAAGTGGTGAAGTAAGAAAATATCTCGTTCCTCTTTCAAGACAAATTCTTGTTCAAGAAAATGACTATGTAAGAGCTGGTATGCAATTATCAGATGGAGCAGTAACTCCAAAGGATATCTTAAACATATTAGGTCCTATCAAAGTTCAAGAATATATTGTTAATGAAGTACAAGCTGTATACCGTATGCAGGGTGTGAAAATTAATGATAAACATTTTGAGATTATCGTTCGTCAGATGATGAGAAAAGTTAAAGTAGTTGATCCTGGTGACACTAAATTCTTACCTGAACAATTAGTAGATAAAACTGATTTCATCGAAGAAAATGATAACATTTTTGATAAAAAAGTGATTGAAGATCCAGGTGACTCTTCTGAATTAAAAGCTGGACAGATAGTAACTATGCGTCAACTTAGAGATGTAAATTCTCAATTGAAACGTATGGACCTTAAATTAGCACAAGCTCGCGAGGCTATACCTGCTACTTCTGAACAAATTCTTCAAGGAATAACAAGAGCTGCACTTAGAACTAATAGCTTTATGTCAGCTGCTTCATTCCAGGAGACTACCAAAGTTCTTGGAGATGCAGCTATTAGAGCTAAAGTAGATCATCTTGAAGGTCTTAAAGAAAATGTGATATGTGGTCATAAAATACCTGCAGGTACTGGTCAACGTACATTTGAAAGACTTGTAGTAGCTTCAATGGATGACTATAGGAAACTTACAGAGCATAAAAAAGAAGAAAATGAGACTGTAGAGATTAATTCTGACTCTCCAGAAGCTTAATTCTTTAAAGAATATTAATTTTAGAAAGAGGAAAACATTTAAATGTTTTCCTCTTTCTATTTGAAATATCCAGAATATAAACATAAAATATCCTTGTTAATATTTGGTATATTTTAATAAAAAACTTATCTTGGCGTAGAATACCTAAAAAATACTTATATATTTAAAACTATTTAACTAAAAAACTAAAAAAAAACTATTTTTCAATTTATTGTAAATTAGCTAGCTTTAATTTATAATAATCAAAATTACAATCATTTCAGTAACAAATTGTAATATATTATTTATTATAGAAAACAATTTCATTATTACAGACACTTCTAAGGGCTTTTTCAGCCCCTTGGATAGTTTGTTATATTAAAATGTTTTCTTAATTTTGCCAATGTTTATTTTATTATCTAACCTTTAAAAAATATTTTAATGAAACAAATCAGATTACTTTTAACAGGTCTGTTTCTTTTTATATCTTGTGCATCATTTGCTCAAAATATACAAGTAACAGGTACTGTGACTGATGCCACTACTGGTAAACCAGTAAGTTTTGCATCAGTAGTAGTTAAAGAAACGTCAACAGGTACAAATACCTTAGACGATGGTTCCTTTTCCTTAAATGTCGCAAAGAACGGCACATTGGTTATTTCTTTTATTGGCTATGAAACTCAAGAAGTAGCCATTAGTAATAGATCAGTGATTAACGTAGCACTTAAACCAGATGCTATATCTCTTGAAGATGCAGTAGTAGTTGGTTATGGTTCTGCTAAAAAACTTGGTTCTACTGTTGGATCAGTAACACAAGTAAAATCAGAAAAGATTGCTCTTAGGCCTCAGCCTTCTGCTATAGAAGCCCTGCAAGGACAAGTCGCAGGTCTTCAGATTTACACCTCTACAGGTGAACCTGGTGACATTCAAACTATTCGCCTTCATGGTACTGGTTCTCTAGGTGCTTCATCTACTCCATTATATGTTTTAGATGGTATCCCAGTTTCTTCAGGAACTATTAGAGCTATGAATAGTAATGATATAGCTAGCATCAGCGTTTTAAAAGATGCATCCGCTACTTCTATTTATGGTTCTCGTGCCGCTAATGGAGTTATATTTATTACATCTAAAAGAGGTTCCACTAGTGAGGCTAAAATCGTAGTAAACGCTTCATATGCGAATTCAACTCTTGCAGATAGAAGTTTCTACGATAACTTAATGTCAACTGACGAATTATTCAACTTTTGGTTAAATGAAGGAATCCGTACCAATAGTGCGATTAACTCTATTAAATCTGATTTAGTAGCAGCTAATATGACTACTTCAGACGGAGAAATTAATAATTTTAGTTGGGGAGATTATTTACTAGCTAAAAGCAACCCTATTTATCAAGGAGATATATCTATTTCTGGTGGTGCTAGAAATACTAGATATTATATCTCAGGTTCATACTTTTCACAAGATGGTATTAACCCTGGTACATTCTTTAAACGTTATTCTTTAAGAGCAAATATCGATACTAGAGTAAAAAAATGGATGAAAATCGCTTTAAATACTCAATTATCTTATGATGAAAAACAAAGAAATTCTAATTGGTCTGATAATTATGTCAGTGGTGGTCTTTCATACTTATATCAACCATATTTTTCTCCACATTTAAGTGATGGTTCTACTCCAGATAAAGTTGATATTTCTGGTATTACTAACCAATATTACTGGAGTGATAAACATCCAAATGAATATGATACTTATCGTGCTTATGTAAGTGGTTATGTAGAGATTGAACCTATAAAAGGTCTAATTTTCAAATCTCAGCCTGGTTTAACTAAAACTATAGCTAAACATGATTATTCAACAAGTGCTGATTATATTGGATCTTATGCAAATGGTAGTAGAGGAATATCTAATCAAGATTATTTAGATGCTACTATAACAAATACTTTAGAATATACTTTTAATTTCGCAGATAAACATGTTCTTAATGTATTAGGAGGTCAAGAGGCAGTATATAGTGATTACACTTATTTCTCAGCTTTTTCAAGCGGACAGACAGATAGTCGTTTAATGCAGCTTGATAATGGACTACAAGCTAATTATGATTTGAGTTCAAGCGATTCTAAATCACAAATTCTATCTTACTTCGCTA
Source organism: Bacteroidales bacterium (assembly GCA_041668045.1). Classification (GTDB taxonomy): domain Bacteria; phylum Bacteroidota; class Bacteroidia; order Bacteroidales; family UBA932; genus JBAYDV01. The sequence continues at coordinate 6,895 of JBAYDV010000096.1, forward strand.
GAGCTGATTATAATTTTGATAGAAAATA
>JBAYDV010000097.1:0-6883 GCA_041668045.1 Bacteroidales bacterium
CAAGTCTTGTTTGCAGATCCCCACCAATTTTCGCAGCTTACCACGTCTTTCTTCGTCGCTAGAAGCCTAGGCATCCTCTGTTCGCCCTTTGTAACTTCTCTATAATATGAATTATATTTTTTTTACTCGAATTTCTTTACAACTGTTATTGTCTCATTAGTTATTTTTATATAACTAACTCTTTTTGATTAAATATTCGCATATCTAATCTGAACTTTTTTGTTTGAAATTGTAGTCCCTAACTTACTATTGTATCACTTGCGTGATACGTCTTTTAAATTACAGACTAATTTTTATTATTTTAATAACTTTACCTCGTTATCTCTCTCATTATGTCAATGAACTGTGCCGTTTTTGTTAAACGGGCTGCAAAGATAACGCTTTTTTCTTTCTCTCCAAATTTTTTTAAGAAAAAACTTATATTTTTTTCAAAAAATCTATAATTTTTCAATAAAAACGATAATACTGCATCTAGAATATCATATTTTATTAACTTTGTTTCTTATTAAATCTTAGTGATTAATATCGTAAAAACTATATAATAAATGGAAAAAAAAGACACTACCCCAAGAAAACTTCCTGATAATGCTTATCGAGAATTAAAGCCTGGAGAGGAATATAAGCCTCTAATGTCGGCTAATAAAAATTATCCAGAAGTAAGTCCATGGTCAGTAACTATAGGATTATTGATGACGATTCTTTTTTCTGCCGCGGCAGCTTATCTAGGTTTAAAAATAGGACAAGTTTTTGAAGCTGCTATTCCTATAGCTATTATAGCCGTTGGTTTATCAACATCTCTAAAAAGAAAAAATGCTCTCGGTGAAAATGTTATCATCCAGTCTATAGGTTCATGTTCGGGAGCCATCGTAGCTGGTGCGATCTTTACATTACCTGCATTATATATATTACAAGCTAAATATCCTGAGTTGACAGTGAACTTCACTAAAGTATTTATGAGTTCTCTTTTAGGTGGTATTCTTGGAATATTATTCTTAATTCCTTTTAGAAAATATTTCGTAAAAGATATGCATGGTAAATATCCATTTCCAGAGGCTACTGCCACTACTCAAGTATTGGTCAGTGGTGAAGCAGGAGGTAAAAGTGCTAAATTACTAGCTATAAGTGGTTTAATCGGAGGTTTATATGACTTTATAGTAGCGACTTTCGGCTTATGGGCTGAGACATTCACGACTAGAGTTCTACCATGGGGACATGAGATAGCCGATAAAGCTAAAATAGTTATTAAGACTAATGTAGGTGCCGCTGTTTTAGGATTAGGTTACATCGTTGGACTTAAATATTCTTTTATTATTTGCTGTGGGTCTTTTCTAGTATGGTTGATAATTAACCCACTTATGAATATTTTCGGAGCAGATATGGTCGTTACTTTAGGTAGTGGAGTTACTACTACCATAGGACAGATGTCTCCAGAACTTTTATTTACTACATACGGAAGACAGATAGGTATTGGAGCTATAGCGATGGCTGGAGTAATAGGAATTATAAAATCTTCTGGCGTGATTGGCTCTGCTTTAAAATTAGCAGGAAAAGAACTTACAGGGAAGAAAACAGATGATCAAAAAAAGGTTATTCGCACACAGAGAGATATCTCTATGAAAATAGTAGTTATCGGAATTATATTAACACTGTTAGTAACTTTCATATTTTTCTTATTCGGTATAGTTCCAAATTTAAAAATGGCTATTATAGCATTGTTAATAGTTGGTATTATCGCTTTCTTATTTACTACAGTAGCGGCCAATGCCATAGCTATAGTAGGTTCTAACCCTGTTAGTGGTATGACTCTTATGACATTGATTCTGGCTTCTGTTATTTTAGTGGCTGCCGGCTTGAAAGGTACTGCTGGAATGACTGCTTCTTTAATTATTGGAGGCGTAGTTTGTACTGCACTATCGATGTCTGGATCATTCGTTACTGATTTAAAAATAGGTTATTGGCTTGGAACAACTCCTAAAAAACAGGAATCCTGGAAATTTTTAGGTACATTAGTAGCCGCTGCTACAGTGGGCGGGGTTATTATTATCCTAAATAAAACTTACGGTTTTACGGGTGACGATGCACTTGTAGCTCCTCAAGCTAACGCGATGGCTGCAGTAATTGAACCTCTTATGTCGGGAGGTGGTGCTCCATGGTTACTATACGGAATCGGAGCTGGCATTGCCTTGTTACTTACTTTATTAAAGGTTCCTGCTTTAGCTTTCGCTTTGGGAATGTTTATTCCTATAGATTTAAACGTGCCTTTGCTAATCGGTGGAGCTATTTCTTGGTATGTTAGTACTAGAAGTAAGGATAAAGAATTAAATGACAGCAGAAAAGAAAAAGGAACACTAATAGCTTCAGGTTTCATAGCTGGTGGTGCTATTATGGGTGTTATTAGTGCTATTATTAAATTCATCGGTGGTGATTGGCGTTTAAATAATTGGGCTGATTCACAAGCAGCTATCTGGCTTGGATTAGTAGCGTTTATTGCATTAATCGCTTATTTAATTCACGCAAGTATGAAAGAATCAAAAACAGAAATAGAATAAATTATATTATGGAAAAAGTAATAACAAAATTTTTAAGGTATGTAGCCTTTGATACGGCTTCAGATCCTGAATCACAAAGTCAACCTAGTACGAATAAACAATTCGCACTTCTTGATACGTTAAAGAACGAATTAGAGGGAATGGGTGTAAAAGAAGTATCGTTAGACGATAATGGTTATTTAATGGCTTCTATTTCATCAAATACAAGTAAGAAAATACCTGCTATAGGTTTTATTTCTCATGTAGATACTTCTCCTGATGCTTCAGGTAGTGATATTAATCCTCAGATTATAGAAAATTATGATGGAGAGGATATAACATTAAACGCAGAAAAAGGTCTTTACCTTAAGACCAAAGATTATCCTGAATTAAAAAATTATAAAGGAGATACATTAATTACGACAGATGGTACGACTCTTTTAGGAGCTGATGATAAAGCTGGTATCGCTGAGATTATGGCCGCAGCTGAATATTTAATGGAACATCCTGAAATAGAACATGGGGATATTAAAATTGGATTCACTCCAGATGAAGAGATTGGTAATGGAGTAGACTTCTTCGATGTTAAGAAATTTGGTGCTGATTTCGCCTACACAATGGATGGTGGCGAGATAGGAGAATTAGAGTATGAAAATTTCAATGCAGCAGCTGCTAAAATCCATATCCAAGGTCTTAATATTCACCCAGGTAGCGCTAAGAATAAAATGATGAATGCTATTCTTATAGCTTCCGAATTAAATGACCTTCTACCTGTAAATCAACGTCCTGAATATACTGAAGGATATGAAGGTTTCTTCCATATTATAAGTTTTAAAGGAACTGTAGAAGAGGCTACTATTCAATATATAATTAGAGATCACATAACTGAGAAATTCGAAGAAAAAAAGGCTTTAATTAAAAAATGTATTGAATTTATTAATTATAAATACGGCAATGGTGTAGCTACTATGGATATTAAAGATCAGTACTACAATATGCGCAAACAAATAGAGCCTCACTATCACACTATTAAAACTGCTATAAAAGCTATGGAAATGCTTGATATTACTCCAAAAATTCAACCAATTAGAGGAGGTACAGATGGAGCAAGACTTTCATACATGGGACTCCCTTGTCCAAATATTTTCGCAGGAGGACACAACTTCCATGGAAAATTAGAATATGTTCCTGTTAATAGCATGAATAAAGCGAAAGAAGTGATTTTGAATATCATAAAGCTTTACGCTCAAGAAAACTAATCTTCTTATTAAAAAAACATTTTAATAAAAGACCATCAAATAAAAAAACCGTAAGCATCAAAACAATACTTACGGTTTTTTTATGTTTTATAGTTAAATAACTAGAAAATTTTCACAAAATATTTTTCTAATAATTTCATTATTTCTTTACCATGACAGCTATGACCATTCACTAAAACAGAGAAAATATAACGACGTCCATTCCTGGGACTCTTCACATAACCAGCATAACACTTCACCCCTGACATACTACCTGACTTAGCTCTCAAATGCCCTTTAAGTGGAGTCTTATTCAAAAAACTAACCAAGGTACCAGTCTGCCCAGCCACAGGAAGAGACGATACGAAAGCCCTATCATCCTTCATTCTATATAAAATATCACACAAAATGTCAGCAGTAATCTTACTCGTCGCTGAAAGACCTGACCCATCATACATTTCAAGCCCAGACATATCCACCCCTAATCCTGACCAATATTTCTTTATCACAGTCACACCTCTATCTGCAGAATTCATAAAATCATCCTCATTATCTAATAAACCTATTTTTTTACACAATAAATCTGCATACTGGTTAATACTAAAATAGTTCGTAGATTTAACCAGAGAAGCAATATTTGGTGAGATAGACGTATAAATAATCTTTTTCTTAGTACGCGGCAATGCTGACATATTGGAACGTTCTTTCAGTATTCGTACAGTAGTAGCACTTGCATCTATCGTTATACCAGAACTTCGCAAATATCTTGTAAGAAACTGAGCTAAAAATAGAGGAGGATCTGGTATATCACCTCTTAACTTCAAATCTACAGCATAAGCAGGTACTACCCCACGCAGCCATCTTACATTTTCAAATGGCATTCCGTTAATATAAACACTATCTTTCTTAACAGCAGCTGTTCGTAGATAATTATGAAATTTCAAACCTTCTATATCTGGTTCAGTACGAACGATTTTAGGCACAGACCCTGGCTCTTTAGATGAAATAACCAATTTATACTCATTATCAAATACATTAATACCATACGTTCCCGCTGCATAATAATTTCCAATATCCTCCAATACTAATTTACGAGATACACTCTCAACACCAAATATGCTAGCATCAGATATCACACCTCCTGCTACACGTCGAATACCTGCTGACCTTATTGCCCTAAGCCATTCAGACATAAATGCTGTCTGATTAGAATACACGAAACGTGACCCAAGTGTAGGATCTCCCCCACCGATTATATATATATTGCCATGTAAAACACCTAAAGAATCGATATTACCATCATAGGCTATTCGTGTACGAAAATGAGCAGTATCCCTTAATAACTTTAAAGCTGAAGATGTAGTTACCACCTTCATCACTGAAGCTGAGGTCATTTTTCTATGTGCACTATGCTCGAATATCGTTTTGCCCGTATTATAATCCTTAAGAGAAAATGCTATGGTAACACCCTGCATTAAAGAATCTGCTCTTAAAGCATCAAGACCTGTTTCATATTTATTATTTTTATGTAAATTAGCTGAATCGGCTTGAATTTTAATCGAAAAATTCACTAATAAAAATAGTGAACAGAGGAATACTATTTTTTTCAATTTTTAATATTTTTTTTTGATTGCAGACAAATATAAACCATTTAAAGATTAAACACAAAATGTTTTATATATTTGCCAATCATCGATAAGGTATCAGATTTTTATGAACACAGACCCAAAAATAGAATTAGCAGAAGAAAAAATCAGCAAATTAGTCAGACGTTTCGCCATACCAGCTGTTATTAGTGGATTAATAGGTGCTTTATACAATATAGCTGACCAGATATTCATTGGACAAAAAATAGGAATGCTAGGAAATGCAGCTACGATGATTTCATTTCCAATGATTACCATCTGCATCGGTCTATCACTAATGCTCGGAGGTGGCACAAGTAATATGTTCAGTCTCAGTTTAGGTAGTGGTGATGAAAAAAAAGCAGGACTATCAATAGGCAATGGACTCACCAGCCTATTCCTCTGCTCTCTTATCATAGTAGCTAGTGTGGCAATATTCTGCACCCCACTACTCTACGCTTTCGGTGCCACAGAAAATATCATACCCATGGCCAGAACATACATTCTAATTAATGGCTGCGGAGCCCCTTTCTTCATGCTTTCATTTGGACTTAGTCTCATTATCAGAGCAGATTCCAGCCCCAAATACTCAATGTTTACACTAATTAGTGGATCCGTTTTAAACTTTATTCTCGACCCTATTTTTATATTTGGATTTAATTGGGGTATAGCAGGAGCAGCTTGGGCCTCAGTACTTAGCCAAGTATTCTCATTCTCCCTTGGCCTGTATTATATACTATTTAGATTTCAATCCGTAAAATTAAATTTTTCTTATTTCACAAAATTAAAGAAAAGAATCATAGGAAGAATCTGTGTTCTAGGAGCAACCCCGATGCTAGCACATATATCGATGATGATAGTACAAATCGTACTAAATAATGCACTCTCATATTATGGAGGTCAATCTGTATATGGAGGAGATATACCCTTAGCAGTAGCAGGAGTAATTGGCAAATGTAACTTTATATTTATGTCCATCAATCTAGGAGTCATTCAAGGTTCTCAACCTATAATTGGATATAATTATGGAGCTATGAACTATAAACGAGTAAAGAAAACTTTATTTTTAATAATAAAAACGGTAGGTATCATCAATATATTCACCTTCATAAGTTTTCATCTATTCCCTCGAGAAATTATCTCTATATTCGGTAGTGGTTCTGAAATGTACTACCAATTCGCCGAAAAATATTTTAAGATTTTCATGTTTATGGTTTTAGTCAATGGATTTGAACCAGTAGTAGGTAATTTTTACTCTGCCATAGGTAAACCAATATATGGTATCATAGCCACACTATCTAGAAGACTACTCTTTTTAATACCATTAGTATTTATACTTTCTTCCAAATACGGCATAGATGGAATTCTTTATTCTGCGCCAATAGCAGACTCACTAGCCTTTCTTATAACTGGTAGTTTCTTATTTATGGCCGTCATAAGATTAAGAAAACAAGAACAGAGTATAACATCAAACTCACAAGTATTATAATAC
>JBAYDV010000098.1:0-6736 GCA_041668045.1 Bacteroidales bacterium
CATAACTGAAATAGCCATTACTAAAGCTGCTTCAAGTTTTACTGTGACTGCTAATGCTGAGCAGACACCCAAAACCAATACGGTAATCGGATTGGTCTTAAAGACGGGATTTAAATATGTTTCCTTTTTCATTATTTCTTCTCCTTTTGAATGTAAGGCAAATAAAGTTCTAACCATTGTCTGATAGTAGTATCTAATGAGCGACTCGTGATAGTACCACCTGAAACAGCATCCACCCCGTGTATGTCACCTTTTGCGCCACCTTTTACGACACTTATAGAACAAAAAGTATTGTCTTTAAAAATTTCTTTACCTTTAAATTGTTTGCTAAACCAAGGTGATGATATTTCTGCACCTAGACCAGGAGTTTCACCTGCATTGCCAAAATATGCACCATAAACGGTATTAAAATCAGAATTTAAAGCTAGATAACCCCAAATTGGACCCCATAAACCGGTACCATATACTGAGAATATCTGAACTTTGGTGCTATCGTTAAGTGAACATACGAAGATAGGTAATCTTACATCTTCTTTACTTTTCCCTTTGACAGCATTTCTTAGAATATCGTATTGATGTTTCATGCTAATTTTAAAAGCATCACCCTCGACTTTATTTCCATTAATATCAACTACGTAAGAATCTGTAACATATTTTTCGTATGATTTAGTTACATATTCAGCACGTTCAGCACCTTTGTAATTATTAACATCTTTAGCTATGTTAATAGCATTAAGAAGACTAGTTTGTGTCTCTTGATCTACGTTAGCTTGTTGTTTATCTTTAAGAGTAGTAGCGACGATTGAAAGTACAGCAGCTACCACTACTACCAATACGGTAGAATAGATAATTGTATATATATTACTATTTGTATTCATCTTAATTATTTATTAGTTGTAGCTCTCTTTAATCTTCTTTTCACATTTCGTCTAACGATGATGTGGTCAATAAGAGGAGCGAACGTATTCATTAATAAAATAGCTAACATCATACCTTCCATATATCCTGCATTATATAGTCTAATAACTATAGTTACTGCACCTATTAGGAAACCATAAATCCATTTACCAGCTTCTGTTTGTGCAGAAGTTACAGGGTCTGTAGCCATAAATACAATACCAAATGCGAATCCTCCCATTACCAGGTGATTCCAAATAGGTATAGCTTGGTATGTGCCAGGAGCTGCACCCCAGTTAGCTAATAGACCAACGAAGAGAGCACCAAGTACACCAGATACCATAATTTTCCAACTTGCTATTCCTGTGTAAATAATAATAAATGCTCCGATTAAAATAGCGATAACAGATGTCTCTCCAATAGAACCTGGTATTAATCCAACAAACATATGCCAGAATGAAGGAATATCATTTCCAGCAGCAGCTTGAGCTAAAGGAGTAGCACCAGAAAAACTATCTATAACGCCACCATTAGATACATTTGCTATCCAAACTTGATCTCCAGACATACTCTTAGGGTATGAGAAGAATAAGAATGCACGAGCGATTAATGCTGGATTCCATATGTTCATACCAGTTCCTCCGAAAACTTCTTTACCAACTATTACTGCGAAAACTACAGCTAAAGTAAACATCCATAATGGAACATCGACAGGTACTATTAATGGAATTAACATACCAGTAACTAAGTAACCTTCATTAATTTCATGTCCACGAATTTGGGCTCCAGCGAATTCAATACCAAGACCAACTATGTAAGAAATTAAATAAAGAGGTAATATTTTAAGGAAACCATACCAAACCATACTCCAGAACGCAGCACTACCTGTAACAGCTTCGCCAAATGCTAAATTATGTTGGTAACCTATATTATATATACCGAAAAGGAATGCAGGGAGTAGAGCGATTACCATAATAATCATTACTCTCTTCAAATCTATACAGTCTCTAACGTGGCTTCCTTTTCTAGTAGTAGTATTAGGAGTATAAGCGAATGAAGCAAAACCTTCATAAGTCGAATGTAAAAATCCTAATTTTCCACCTTTTTCGAAGATGGCTCTATGTTTTTCAAAAAAATTTGTACTCATATTCTTATTCACTATGACATTTCTTTTATCATCAAATTTATACCATCTTCTATGATAGCTTGTATCTCTATCTTAGCTTCGCTGATATATTCACATAAAGCAAAATCTTCAGGAACAACTTCATAAATACCAAGTTCTTCCATCTTATCTATATCTCTTACGATGATAGCTTTTAATAAATATACAGGAAGTATATCCATAGGAAGTACTTTCTCATAATTTCCCGTAAGAACGAAAGCTCTGACTTCACCATTAAGGTTAGAGTCCATCGCGAATTTCTTTTTAGGAGTTAACCAAGAAAAATAAGAACGATAGAAACTGAATTTTTTAGCTCTTGCTGGTTTAGCCCAACCAAATGCTTCATAATAATTACCTTCAGTGATAAGTGATATTTGATCATCATAAAAACTTAATGAACCATTAGCACCAACAGATGTTCCTGAAAGAACATCTCCACTGATGTAACGAATACCACAACCTTTTTGATCTTTAGTTACATTATTATTAGTCATATCTGATAAACATGACATGTTCTGACCAGGAAGACATTTAATATAGCATGGTTTGCTTACTCTAGGACCACCTACAGCTACTATACGAGTCATATCATAGATACCTTTGCTGAAAAGTTTTCCAATAGCAGCAAGTAGTGTGACATTGACTGTCCATACTATTTCACCTTTATTAATAGGAGAAACATGATGGATTTGAACTCCTACATTTCCTGCTGGATGTGGGCCATCGAAAATGTGATAGTTTACATCTTTTAATTTATGAAGAGGTGAACTAGCGTGAGTTTTAGCCGATAATCCTATGTGAATGCCTCCTTTCGTTAGTTTATTAAGAGCATCGATAGCTACTTGGATATTACTAATTTCATCTTTAAGAGTGAAATCAACATCAGCGGCTAATGGTGCTGTATGAAAACCAGAAATGAAGATCGACTTAGGAGTGTCTTCCGGGTTAGCGATAATTCCGTAAGGTCGTTGGATAATGGCTGCCCATAATCCACTCTCTAGAAGAGCTGAAGTCACTTGCTTTTTATCAAGCGATTCCATACTAGGAATATCAAATTTTAAATAATCGATTTGAGCATCTGCTTTGATGCGAATCTCAAGAAGTTTTCTCTTTTCTCCTCTAACGATTTTTTCTACAGTTCCACTTACAGGCGAAGTAAATTTTACTTCTTCATGAAGTTTGTCTGTGAAAATAGGAGATCCTGCTTTCACAGTATCACCTTCTCTAACTGAAAGTCTTGGGACAACACCCTTAAAATCAGTAGGTTTGATAGAGATAGAATCAGAGGCTACTACTTCCTTGAGGATTTGTTCTGGAGCTCCTTCTAAGGGGAGGTCTAATCCTTTTTGTAACTTAATATAATCTACCATTTATTTTGTGTGTTTTAACGGGTGCAAATATACAAACTTTTTATAAATTTGCAGTCTTATGCAAGAAGAAAAAAAAATAGATTTATCTGAGCTGAATGTAGCTCAAAATGAGGCGGTTAGACAAATAAACGGTCCTTCGTTAATAATAGCGGGGGCTGGATCCGGCAAAACCAAGGTATTAACTTTTAAAATTGCTTACATATTAGAGCAGGGAATTTCCCCATCTTCTGTTTTAGCTTTGACATTTACTAATAAGGCTGCTAAAGAAATGAAAATAAGAATAGCTGCACTTGTTGGTCCTCATAAAGCTAGAAATCTTTATATGGGAACTTTTCACTCTATTTTTATAAGATTTTTGAGAACTTATTCAGATTTAATAGGTTTTCCATCTTCATTTACTATTTATGATACTACGGATTCTAAGAGTTTAATCAAGGCATGTATAAAAGAATTGGAATTAGATGATAAAGTCTATAAGCCAAATGAAGTATATAATAGAATATCTAATGCTAAAAATAGTTTGGTGACTGCGCAAGCATATATAAATAATCCAAAGGCTATTAAAACAGATCAAGAACATAGAAAAGGCAGAATATGTGATATATATTCTTTATATTCTAAAAAATGTTTTCAATCAGGCGTGATGGATTTTGATGATATACTTTTATATATGAATATTTTATTACGTGATAATCCTCAAGTGACTGAAGAATTGCAAAAAAGATTTAAATATATTTTAGTTGATGAGTATCAAGATACTAATGTAGCTCAGTATTATATAGTAAAAAAATTATCTGCAGTTCATAAAAATATTACAGTAGTAGGTGATGATTCTCAGAGTATATATTCTTTTAGAGGAGCTAAAATTCAAAATATCTTAAATTTCAGTAAAGATTATCCTAATGCGAAGCAATATAAATTGGAACAAAATTATCGTTCTACCCAGACTATAGTTTTAGCTGCTAATTCTTTGATAAAGAAGAATCATCAAGGTTTACGTAAAGATTGTTTTTCTAAAAGTGAAAAAGGAGAGAAGATAGAGCTACTTCAGGCTTATACGGAACAAGATGAGGCGGCTAAAGTAGCTAGTTCTATAGCTAGTCGCTTATATTCAGCTCATGCATCTTATGATGAATTCGCTATTTTATATAGGACGAATGCACAGTCAAGAGTGGTCGAAGAAATGTTACGTAAACATAATTTCCCATATAAAATACATGCAGGTCATTCTTTTTATGATCGTGCAGAGGTTAAGGATGTGATGGCTTATTTCCGCCTTTTAGTGAATCCTAAAGACGACGAAGCTTTTAAGCGAGTCGTAAATGTTCCAGCACGAGGGATAGGAAAAACTACTATTGCCCGATTAGCAGATGCAGCTCAGAAGAACGACATTGCCCTAATAGAAGCTTTGCGTTTAGATAATTTATCTGAGTATGGTCTGAGGGATGCAGTGGTGAATAAATTGCGTTTATTTGCACAGATGGTAGCTATGTCTGCTCAGCAAATAGAGGAGAAGGATGCTTCGGAGGCTGCGAATGCTATTATTAATGCTTCTGGTTATGTGACGGCTTTGAAAAATGAGACTTCTATAGAGGCGAAAACTCGTTTGGAAAATGTAGAGGAGTTATTAAGTAGTGTGGATGAATATGTTGAAGCAGAAGAAAATCTTGACGAAAATGGAGAGGAGATTTCCGAGGCTGTGAAAGTTGATGAAAATAATAAACCATTAGAGCAGGAAGTAAAGGTGAAAAATATGTCTTCTTTTTTAGAGAATGTGGCATTATTGACAGAGGATACTGATGATGAGACAGAAGATGAAAATAAGATAACTTTGATGACAGTTCATGCGGCGAAAGGTCTGGAATTTCCATATGTATATATAATAGGTATGGAAGAGAATCTTTTTCCTTCGAAAATGAACAATGAATCTGAATCACAGATAGAGGAGGAGCGTAGATTATTTTATGTCGCATTGACCCGTGCAGAGAAAGCAGTATCTCTTAGTTATTCTAAGTCAAGATTTAGATTTGGGCAACATGTTAATTATCCTGTTAGTAGATTTCTGCGAGAGATAGATCCTAAATATATCGATGGTGAACTAGAAGAAAGTAATGCTGTTAATGATGATACTTATGGCAATACTAGTAGTTCTTATGAAAATGGTCGTGGGTCATCATTTGGTAGAGCACATAATTCTTATAGTAGCAGGAGAGATGATACTTTTGGAAACAGAGGTAGTAATGCATATAGTCGAAAAGGTACTACTTTTAGTAGTAAATCAACTTCTAAGAGTACTAATCGTCCTACTCCATCTTTTTCACGACCAGTACAAAATATTAGCACGAATTTTGTTCCTTCTTCTGCTGAAAGTCTTAGTGTCGGACAGAGGGTTGAGCATAATAGATTTGGAAAAGGAGTGATTAAAAAAATCGAAGGAAATGGTGCAGGGAGGAAGGCTGTAGTCTCTTTTGATTTAGGTGGAGATAAGACTTTGTTACTAAAATACGCGAAATTAATGATTTTATAAATTTTTGGCACGGGATTTGTTATAATCTATAATGAAGTTTTTCATAGTTTAAGTTTAGGTTAAGTAGCGAGCCCGTTTCCTTTCTATAAGGAAATGGGCTCGTGAAATTTTATATATATAAGTTTGAAGCTATTTTTTTATATAATTCATATATGTTATATTTGTGAAATAGTATTAACAATTTAAATAATAAAATATTATGAAAGAATTAAAAGGTACACAAACAGAGGTTAATCTTTTGAAAGCCTTCGCAGGTGAGTCACAAGCACGTAATCGTTATACATTTTTCGCAAGTAAAGCTAAAAAAGAAGGATTTGAACAAATCGCTAGTGTCTTTACTACTACTGCAAATCAAGAAAAAGAGCATGCTGAAAGATTTTTTAAATTTCTAGAAGGTGGATCTGTAGAAATTACTGCATCTTTTCCTGCAGGTGTAATAGGTGATACTGCAGATAATTTAGTAGCAGCAGCTAATGGAGAACATGAAGAATGGTCTGATTTATATCCTTCTTTCGCAGATACTGCAGAAAAAGAAGGTTTTCCAGCTGTAGCTGCAGCGTTCAGAGCTGTAGTAGTTTCTGAAAAAGGACATGAAAAACGTTTTCTTGATTTATTTGCCAGAGTTAATGATGGAGACGTATTCTTACGTAAAGACGAGATTACATGGCAATGTCGTAACTGTGGCTACATCTATGTAGGTAAAGAAGCTCCTAAGGTATGTCCAGCATGTCTTCACCCACAGTCATATTTTGAACCTATGCAAACTAATTTCTAGTA
>JBAYDV010000099.1:0-6520 GCA_041668045.1 Bacteroidales bacterium
AGCTTCCTCTGCTGGTTTTTCTTCAGCAGCTTTTTCAGATTTAATCTTCTCAGCTGCAGCTTTAGCTTCTTCAAGAGCAGCTTTTTCAGCAGCTTCTTTTTCAGCTTTAGCTTTTTCAAGAGCAAGAGCTTCTTCAGCTTTTCTTTTAGCTATTTCTTCTGCGCGAGCTTTGTTAATCTCTTCTTCATGACTAAGAGCTTCTTTGTTAGCTGCTTCTTTAGCTTCTGCTAAAGATAATTTCTTGTTAGAAATTTTAGCTTCTTTTTCAGCTTTCCAATCATTGAATTTTTTCTCTGCTTCTTCAGCTGTGATAGCTCCTTTAGTTACACCACCTTGAAGATGTTTTCTTAATAATACACCTTCGTATGATAAAATACGACGAGCTGTATCACTTGGTTGTGCTCCCTTATTAAGCCAATCTAAAGCTTTATCATTATCTAAAACGATAGATGCAGGGTTTGTGTTTGGATTATATGAGCCAATGCGCTCAATAAAACGACCGTCACGAGGTGAACGTTGATCTGTTACTACTATGTGAAAATAAGCATATGCTTTTTTTCCGTGACGTGAAAGACGGATTCTAACTGCCATTTTTTTATGGTTTAAAAGTTAATAAATATAAATTTAACTTCCTTATCTTCTCGAGAAAAGGCACGCAAATATAAGTTTTTTTTTAAGATAAACAAAGCTTTTATAGAAAAACTAAATTTATTTATTAGATGGCAGTACTGGTAAGATAGAAATAATCTTTATGTCTTTAGTTGGTCTATCTCTACCATCTGTTTCTACAGACGCTATTTTATCTATAATATCTAGTCCTTCTACCGTTTCTCCGAAGACAGTATATTGACCATCAAGTTGAGCACAAGTAGCAGCATTCTGTACTAAATAAAATTGAGATCCGGAAGATTCTCTTTTAGGATTAGCAGCATCTCCTCTACGAGCTGCAGCTAATGCACCTTTTATATGTTTATGATTTGCTAAAATCTCAGCAGGGATAGTATAGCCAGGTCCTCCTGTACCAAAACGGTTAGCGTTATTAAGATCTTTAGTAAGAGGATCACCAGTTTGAATCATAAAACCATTGATTACTCTATGAAACAATATCCCATCGTAAAACCTTTCTGAGGCAAGTTTTATGAAATTGGCTTTATGAAGAGGAGTGTCTTTATAAAGTTTGATTTTAATATCTCCCTCAGTAGTTTTAATATCAAATATTGGTTCTTCTGGAAGTGAATCCACGTTGAATGCTAATGTTTTATTCATATTCTTATTTTTTTTAATTTGAGATTCCTCTGTCTTAGAGGCTTTTTTCTCTTTGTTGGATTTCTTTTGTGAATTATTTCCACAAGATGTTAAAATTAAAGCTGTGGAGATAATTATTCCTAAAATTTTTGTTTTCATGAGATATATTATTTTAATAATGCAAATATAAATAAAATATATATTTTTATTATCTTTGAAGCATGTTTAAAAAGATATTATTTGTAATATTAATATTTACTCTCTCGAACTGTTTATTAGCTCAAAATCCAATAAAAGCTAGTAGTGATATTAAAGCCAATTTAGTACCAATAGATAGCCTTATGGAAAGTTCTGACAGTGTTGAAAACCAGACTGTTGGACTTGTATTAAGTGGAGGTGGGGCTAAAGGACTTTCACATATCGGAGTAATTAAAGCATTAGAAGAAAATAATATTCCTATAGACTATATATCGGGGACATCAATGGGCGCCATAGTAGCTGCTTTATATGCTATTGGATATAGTCCCGATGATATGATTGAACTTTTTAATTCAGAAAAATTTGCTTCATGGTATAAAGGAGAACCAGAAAAAAAATATGCATCATATATTTATGCCGATATGTCATCTGAAGGACGAATAAGTTTAGGATTAAAATCAGATATCAAAGATGGTAAGAAAAAATTAAAAATAAGTTTTCCTTCAAATCTGATTTCTTCTTATCCTATGGATATGGCAGTTATTGATTTGTTCGCTGGCCCTGATGCTGCAGCGAATTATGATTTTAATAATCTTATGGTTCCTTTTTTCTGTATGGCCTCTGATATTATGAATAAAAAAGCTATTGTTTGGGATAAAGGAGATTTAGGTATGGCTGTAAGAGCTTCTATGAGTTATCCCGGAGCTTTTAAACCTATTATTAAGGATTCCTTGCTATTATTTGATGGTGGTATTTATGATAATATGCCTTGGAAAAATATGAAAAAAATTCATAATCCGGATATATTGATAGGTGCGAAGTGTGTCTCTGACGAGATTCCTGATAATATAGAAGATGATTTATTTAGTCAGATCAGTCTAATGGTCACTAATGAAACTAATTATAATATTCCTAAAGAAGACGGTATCTTAATATCAGGGAAATATAATTATGGATTATTAGAGTTTAGTAAAGTAAATCAGATAGCTGAATTAGGTTATCAGAATGCCTTAAAATATATACCAGAATTAAAAAGACGTATAAAAAGAAGAGAAAGTCAAGAAGCATTAGCCAAAAAAAGGCAAGCTTTTAAAGATAAATGTCCAAAAAAACTATTATTTTCTCAAGTGAATATATCAGGAAGTGTATCCCAGAGTCAGAAAACTTATATTCTTAATACTATAACTCAAAATCGTTCAAAGTTTGATTTAGACCAGGTCAAGAAAGGATATTATAGAGTAGCAGCTAGTAAGACTGTTTCTACATTTTACCCGACTGCCCATTCTTATAATGATTCATCTTTTGTTTTAAATCTAGAGGCTAAAAAGAAAAACTCTATGGATTTATCTTTTGGAACTAACATTTCATCCTCTTCTTTAACACAAGGTTATTTAGGGCTTTCATATACAAGAGCTGGACTTTATCCTAAAAAAATAACTGGAGATATAAATGTCGGTCAGTTTTATACAGGATTAAATGTTAATTTCAGACAAGACATATCTATTAAACCATTTATATATTATAATATCACCTATAATTTCCATAGATTTAATTTTTTTAACAATTCTCAAGATTTAATTTATGTTGGAGATAAAGTAGGCAATTTTAAAGAAAATGAATCCTATTTATCATCAGAGATATGTTATCCTATTTCTATGAAAAAACATTTCTTTATGAAATTAGGATTAACATATGGCTTGACATATTATAATTATTATGAAAATAATAACTATTCAAGATATGATGATGCGGATATATCACGTAATCACGTATTTACGCCTAAATTGATAATAGAAAGTAATACTCTTAATTATTATGAGTATCCTACTGATGGTAGATCCTTTAGATTAGATATGAGATATATAAATA
This sequence comes from Bacteroidales bacterium, assembly GCA_041668045.1. GTDB lineage: Bacteria > Bacteroidota > Bacteroidia > Bacteroidales > UBA932 > JBAYDV01. Next base: position 3,313 of record JBAYDV010000099.1, read on the forward strand.
CTCATGAACATTATACACCTGGTACTACATCATCTACTTATAGTGATCCAAATGAAACTATAAGAACTATTCATAACATAGAGCTTATTAGACTTCAAGCTACGAAATATCATAATATTTCTAAACATTTCTCTTTAGGGTATAGTTTTGATTTTACTCTTTCCTCTAAATTGAATATGTCTGATTATTTGAGTACTATGATTATGACACCAGCATATAAACCGACATGGCATAGTAAAACTATCATGTTAGGTAATTATAGAGCTCCTTCATTCGCAGGCGCATCTATAAGTCCAGTTTTTAAATTTTCTCCTACAGTATTCTTGCATTCTACATTTGCATATTTCCAACCATACAAAAGTCTTATCCAGGATGAAGGAGATACATACCATTATTCAGATATTTTACCTAGAGGAAAATACATGATTAATTTAGCATCAGTTTGGGAGTCTCCTGTGGGACCAATAAGTTTATCATTGTCTTATTATAAAGATGCTCCTATAAATTGGTTTCCTCAGTTAAACATAGGTATCATATTGTTTAGACCAAGATTGACAAGAAATTAAAATTATGACAGGAGAAAGAAAGGCTATCAAGAAGTTAGCAGGAGAAACAGCTATATATGGTTTCAGTACTATAATAGCAAGATTTATTAATTTCTTATTTGTTCCCTTATACACAAGGTATCTATCGACTACTAATTATGGAGTTTTAACTGAATTTATGGCATATATAGCTATGTTTCAGGTTTTCCTTACATTAGGTTTAGAGACAGGGTGTTTTAGATATGCTAATAAAAAAGAACACCAAGCTGATTCAGTATTTTCAAACGCTATAGTATCTGTAACTATAATCTCTACCTTATTTCTTTTTGTTATGCTTTTCTTTGGAAAAGACATATCGATGTCTATGGGCTATGCGGATTATTATAAATGTTATATATATATAGGTTTTATATTATTATTTGATTGTACGACAGCTATTCTCTTCGCTAGATTAAGGTTTCAATACAAAGCATGGAAATTTTCCATTTATAAAACATTAAAAATAATAACTGAGATAAGTTGTAATTTATTATTATTCTTGTGGTGGCCACAATATGCTGTATCACATCCTGATTTCTTCTTAGCTAATTTCGTATCATTAACTCCAGATTTTAGTTACCCTATTTTTTCTATTTTTATTAGTACTATAATAGAAGTTATACTTTTCATACCAGATATTATTCATCTGAAATTCAAATTAAGCAAGAAATTAGAAAGAGAATTATTGATATATTCTTTACCTCTGATGATAGCTGGACTTCCTGGTGTTATGAATGACTTTTTAGACAGGGTCTTATTCCGATTCTTTAATGTCGATCAATCGATATGGCGAGCTGATTTAGGTATATATCAAGCAGCTGTGAAAATATCAGTAATAATGTCACTTTTCGTTCAAATGTTTCGATTCGCGGCGGAACCATTTTTCTTCTCGAAAGAAAAGGATAAAGATTCAAAACATTTATATGCCAATGTAATGGAATACTTCGTAGCTTTCTGTATGCTAGCCTTTTTAGGCATAGTCTTCTATTTAGATATCATTCAGTTAGTAGTAGGAAAAGATTTCCGTGCAGGAATGGGAGTAGTACCTATTATGTTATTTTCATATGTCTTAATGGGCATACTATTTAATGTTTCTATGTGGTATAAATTATCAGATAAATCATATTTCGCCATATATATAACTTTAGCAGGACTATTAGTTACAGCAGTAATTAATATAGTATTTTTACCTATTTATTCATATTGGGCTGCAGCATGGGGACATGTAGCCAGTTTTCTTATAATGCTTATACTAAGTTCATACTTTGGTAATAAATATTATAAAATACCATACTCATGGGGAAAAATTATATCAATCATCGCGATAGCACTAGGAATATATGCTATCAATCTACTTATACCTGTGATTTTCCCACATATTACTTTATTGCCTAAATTATTAATACGAACAATGCTAATTTTAGTATATATTGCGCTGTATTATTATTTATATATCAGAAAAAAATTCAATATTAAAACACTTTTACAAAAAAGTTAATTATGAAAGTAAAAATAGTAAATAAATCTGCTTACGAAACGCCAAAATACGCTACTCCTTATTCTGCAGGATTAGATTTAAAGGCCAATATTGATGAGGCTATAGAATTAAGTCCATTAGAAAGAAAAATGATTCCAACGGGAATTTACATAGAATTACCAGAAAGTTTTGAAGCTCAAATTAGACCCAGAAGTGGACTAGCAGCTAAGCACGGCATAACTATTGTAAATGCTCCAGGTACTATTGATGCTGATTATAGAGGAGAAATTAAAGTCGTTCTAGTAAATTTGTCGTCAGAAAAATTTACGATAAATCCAGGAGAACGAATAGCTCAAATGGTTATTGCTCGATTTGAACAAGTTTCTTGGGAAGAGGTAGATAAATTAAGTGAAAGTGAAAGAGGAGCAGGTGGTTTTGGAAGTACTGGTTTAAAATAAATTATGGAAAAAGAAAATTATGTCCCATATAAAGGGGGCAATGTAACAACTGATAGTCGTAAAATATCTGAAGGGCAAATCTTTTTCGCTCTTAAAGGTGAAAATTTTGATGGAAGCCAATTTGCAGTCTCAGCCATAAAGCAAGGAGCATCCTGCGCAGTAGTTAATAAAGATTCAGATCTGGGGCAATGTATATTATCAGGTCAGTTTGATGAGCTCGTGGAAGATGAATCATCTAAAATAATATTAGTAGATGATACTTTACAAGCTCTTAGGTTATATGCCACAGAGCATAGAAATAACTTCGATATTCCTATTATAGCTTTAACAGGAACCAATGGAAAGACTACGACTAAAGAATTAATCAGAGCTGTTCTATCCACTAAATATAATGTAGCAGCTACAGAAGGTAATCTTAATAATAATATAGGAGTACCCCTGACACTTTTTTCAATAAATGAAAAAACTGAAATAGCAGTAATCGAGATGGGGGCAAGTCATCCGGGAGACATAAAAGTCAATGTTAACCTGGTTCGCCCAACTCACGGATTAATCACCAACGTAGGTATAGCTCATATTCAAGGATTCAAATCATTTGATGGTGTTAAGAAAACAAAAGGAGAATTATATGATTATCTAGATACAAATGAAGGAATATCCTTCATAAATGCAGATAATGAAGACCTTAT
>JBAYDV010000100.1:0-6434 GCA_041668045.1 Bacteroidales bacterium
CTTTAAAAGTGAATAATAGATTGATTAAGGGCTCTTATAATAATAAATTTAATGCTATTAAGGTCCACCTAGTGAATAAATAAAAATGAAAAGGTATCTACTAATTATAATTCTTCTAGTATTTGTTTTTCAAGGATGTCAGAATAATAAGCAGCCTGTTTGGGAAAATAACATCTTCAATAGAATAGGAATGGCACCTATTGGAGGAGGCTTTGAACAAGAAAATTATTGGGTGTGGGGTAGTTCTGTTATCAAAGGTGATGATGGTATGTTTCATATGTTTGCGAGTCGTTGGCCAAAATCTTTACCTTTTCATCCTGGTTGGATGGTAGGGTCAGAAATTGTTCATGCTATATCTAAAACACCAGAAGGTCCTTATAAATTTGTAGATGTGGCTCTTGGAGCGAGAGGAGCACAGTATTGGGATGGGAGATCAGTGCATAATCCTAAAGTAGTTCGTTATAAAGATACCTATGTGATGTTTTATATGGGTTCCACTCATCCTTTCGCTGATATTAGTAATTCGGATACTTTGACTTTAGATTCTCCTTATACTACAGTGGCTCGTTCCAATAAACGTATTGGTATAGCGACTTCAAAATCTTTGAATGGATCTTGGAAGCGTAGAGATCATTGTATACTGGATACGAAACTTAATACTTTTTACAGTTTTCTTACTTCTAATCCTGCTCCATGGATTAATAATGATGGTAGTGTAGTTTTAATTTTTAAGTCGAGAAAATATAATGATAAATACCCTTATAATAGTTCTATGAAAATAGGATTAGCGATGGCTGATAATTATGAAGGTCCTTATAAAGTAATAGTTGATGAACCTATTTTTGGTAAAAATAAAATGGGAGAGATAGAAGACCCATGCTTATGGCGTGATAAAAATGGTTATCATATTATAGCTAAAGATCAACGTGGTACTATAACAAGAAAAGTACATTCAGGCATACTAGCACATTCGCTTGATGCTATTCATTGGGAATTGGATAAAGAACCTTTAGCATATTCTCGAACCATAAAATGGAGCGATGGTCGCGAAATTACTATGGGCCAATTGGAAAGGCCTTTTGTCTTAATTCAAAATGGAAAAATAACTCATTTATTCTTCGCTACAATGGATGGAAGTGGAGGTTTCCAAAATGGCAGCAAATCATGGAATATGGTCGTACCTTTAAAATAATTAATAATAGATATAATAAATTTAATATGAAATATTTAATTCAAATTATTACAGTATGTATGTTGCTTACAAGTCCTGTTTTCGCAGCAGATAAATCGGATGTAAAAAAACTTCCTGATGATCAACGCATGGAATGGTGGAGAGATGCCAGTTTCGGTATGTTTATTCATTGGGGGCTATATTCAATTCCTGGTGGTACTTATAAAGGTGATACTTGTAAATGCGGGGCAGAATGGATTATGAATAAACTACATATTCCAGTTAAGGAATATGAACAATTCGCAGGTCAATTTAATCCTGTGAAATTTAATGCCGATCAGTGGGTTAGTATAGCGAAAGATGCTGGAATGAAATATATAGTTTTAACGACTAAACATCATGAAGGGTTTTGTATGTGGGATTCAAAAATAACTGATTATGATATAATGGATGCTTCTCCTTTTAAACGTGATATCGTTAAAGAACTATCAGAGGCATGTAAAAAGCAAGGTATTAAATTCTGTGTTTATTATTCAATCGTAGATTGGCATCATCCACAGGCTCAGGCACTTTTGTTTCCAAACTATAATGCAGGACAGAAAGATTCAACTGCTTGGAATCCAGAGTTTCCAAAGTATTTTGAAAATTATCTAAAACCACAAGTCAAAGAATTATTAACGAATTATGGTGATATAGGCGTAGTATGGTTTGATGGAGATTGGATTCCTGATTATAAAACAGAAATGGGTAAAGAGTTATATAAGTTTATTCGTGAGATACAGCCCAATACTATAGTTAATAATAGAGTCGATAAAGGTCGTGAAGGTATGAAGGGTATGGATAAGAAAGGACAATTCGCTGGAGATTTTGGAACTCCAGAACAAGAAGTTCCTGCTACAGGTATTAGTTCTGATTGGGAATCTTGTATGACAATGAATGGCTCTTGGGGTTATAAACCATCTGACAAACATTGGAAAAGCAGTGAAGATCTTATAAGACATTTAATTGATATAGTATCGAAAGGAGGTAATTTCTTATTGAATGTTGGACCTGATTCACAAGGTATGTTTCCACAGAAAAGTATTACAAGATTAAAAGCTATAGGTAAATGGACTAAAGTTAATGCAGAAGCTATTTATGGAGCTAAAGCCAGTCCATATAATAGACCTGATTGGGGTAGATATACAAGTAAACCAGGGATAGTGTATGCACATGTTTTCGATTGGCCAAAAGATGGGAAATTATATGTAAATAAAAACATGAAAATTAAAAGAGCATCACTTTTAGAGCATTCATGGAAAAGATTAAAAGTTAATACAGATGCTAAAGGCCTTTATATAGAGGTTCCTACTAGTCCTACTGATACTATAGCAAGCGTTGTAAAGATTATTGTTAAATAAAAAAATAAATTATGTGTTTAAAGAAAACAGTTAATAGATCATTCCGAATTTTAAGTTTAGTTAGTCTTATGTTAATTTTGTTCTCATGTGGAAGTTCAAAATCAGCATTAAAGATAAGTGATGGAACTATGTTTGAATCAAAGGATTATTTTCCTGATTTTAGTTGGAAGACTACTCCTATGTATTATCATTTTGGAGATATTAATCGCGTGTTGAAACCTGATGAGGTAAATTTTATAGCTGATAGAACCACTTTTATTACGATTGAAAAATCTCATGCGTACAAGATGCTTGGCGATGCTGTACTTGGAGCTCAGCATGAAGCTACAGCTTTTCATAATGTAAATCCGGATATTAAAGTATTGTATTATTTCAATTCTTTCGTTGCATGGCCATTTACTAGATTTAATAAGAAATATAACACAGAAGAAATAAATAAACATCCAGAATTAAAAGATTTTCTAGCTGTAAATTATAAAACAGGTGAATTATTAAAGAAGACGAATGGAGCAGCATTATCTTATTATTTTAATGTTTTAAATCCTGATTTTAGAAAATGGTGGGTTAAATCTGTTGTTCAAGGAGTAGAGATATCTGGTTGTGATGGAGTTTTTATTGATAGAATGAATATAGGAGGACATTCAGGTTATTCTAAAGATAAAGCTATTGATGTTGAAAAAGCTAAAGGCGAGATGATGGCTGAATTAAAGGCTAAATTAGGTCCTGATAAAATATTAATAGGGAACAATGCTGCTGGTAATAAGTATGTTTTCCCTTACTGTGATGGGTTTATGTTTGAACATTATAATAAAACTGTTACTAATAAAGAAAATTTACTTAAAGAATGGGATGATATGGTAAAAGTGGCCAAAGCTGGTAAGATATCTATTTATCGTTTTGGAGCGAAAGGTAGAGGTCCTGCTCTAGAGATAGGAGGAGAACCAAGAGCTAAAGGATTATTAAGAGCATCACATAAACAAATACAGTACTATTTATCATGTTATCTTATAGGAGCGCAGCCTTATTCTTATTTCCAATATAACTGGGGATGGAATCTTGAAAATGGTAATCTAGTTAATTATCCTGATTTAATGAAACCTCTTGGAGCTCCAAAAGGTGCTTATAAAAGAGTAACACCTGATGGTTGGGAATTTACAAGAGAATTCGAACATGCTAGTGTTTGGGTTAATACTGAAACTAGAAAGGCTAAAATAACTTGGAAATAAATTATGAAATATAATAATTTAAAAGTAGTTTCTCTGCTAATTATATTAGTGTTATTTACGAGTCAAGCCTTCGGAAAGGGATTTGTTCATCCTGGAATTTCTCATAATTCTACAGAATTAGCTTTCGTGAAATCTAAAATTAAGAATAAAGAACAACCTTGGTTAGGAGCTTGGGAGCTTATGAAGTCGTCGAAATTTGCAGAATTGTCGTGGAAAGCTAAGCCTAGAGCACATGTGGAGAGAGGGGCATATAATAGACCGAATAAAGGGGGCAATGATTTCATGGATGATGCTAAATCAGCTTATACTCATGCTCTTATGTGGGTGTTTACTGATGATGAAGCTCATGCATTAAAGGCTGCTGAAATTATAAATGCATGGTCTCAGACATTGAAAACCGTTACTAATCATGATGCTCGATTATTGGTAGGTATGGGTGGACTACAATTCTGTAATGCTGCAGAACTTCTGAAATATACATGGGATGGTTGGCCAAAAAAAGATCAAAAACGATTCAAACATATGTTGAAGAAAGTTCTTTATCCTGTGATAAAAGATTTTTTACCAGCAGCCAATGGTAATTGGGATGCTGCCATGATGCAGACTATGATGGCTATGGGCGTTTTTATGGATGATCATGCAATGTTCCAAAGAGCTGTGGATTATTATTTACATGGAGTGGGTAATGGCGCCGTGAATAATTATTTTAATGAATTCGGAGAATGTGAAGAAAGTGGTCGTGATCAAGGTCATACTCAAATGGGCTTAGAATATTTAGCTAATTCTGCAGAGATAGCATGGAAGCAGGGGATAGATTTATATAGTGCTTATGATAATAAATTAGCTAAAGGTTTTGAATATACTGCTAAATATAATCTAGGTTATGAAGTTCCATTTGAATACTACGAAAGTTATCAGGGAAGGTATAAGCATGAAAAGATTTCTGAAAAAAATCGTGGAACTTTAAGAGATATGTATGATAAGGTAGTTAATCATTATCATTATCGGATGGGTATGGATATGCCATGGAGTCAGAAAGCGCTTGAAAAGAAAGGACCTAAGGGCAGGCCTACGATGCCATGGAGTACTCTTATGTTCACCAATGAAGCTGTAACAAGTAGTAAGTAAAAGTTTCTTGTTTTTATTCGTAAGTTTTGTAATTTTACACTAGTGTTCGATTTTTCTAAACATAAACAAAATTATTATGAAAACTAATGTAAAAACTTGCCTGATTGTTGCTATTTTATTAGCTATGTTTTCAAGTTATGGTTGTGCACAGGAAGGTAAAATCCCTACTATGACTAAATCTTTTGAATTAAATCAGCCTGGTACACTAAACTCCCGCTCATCAGGAGGTAAAATAATAGTAAAAACACATAGGGAGAATATAGTCGAAGCTCAAGTATTCATTCGAAAAAATGGTAAGGTCTTGACTCCAGCTGATCCTTTGTTAGATGATGCCTTAAGGAATTTCGATATTAAAATCGAAAAACATGGATCTGTTATAAATGTGAGCGCTGAAAGGAAAACAAGATTCAAAATATTGAAAAATTATGGGGTTTCCTTTATAATTCTTGTCCCTAAAGAAATGTCTTGTAATGTATCTTCAAGTGGAGGAGGTTTACATATTTCTGGAGTGGACGGAGTACATAGTTTTAGTAGTAGCGGTGGTTCAGTATATATAGAAAATACTGCTGGTAGCACTAAAGCACAGTCTTCTGGAGGAAGTGTTAAAGTGATAAATCACGAAGGTGAGCTTAATTTGAGTTCTAGTGGAGGCAGTGTTTCTATCGATCAATTACAAGGCAATGTTTATGCTCATAGTTCAGGTGGAAGTGTAAGGCTTAATAACATCCATGGTGATGTAGAAGTAGGAAGTAGTGGGGGTGGAGTTAGTGTCACAGGAGAATGTAGTTATGTCAAAGCTTCATCTAGTGGTGGATCTGTTAGAGTTAATATAAGTAATTTAACTAAAGGATTACGGTTGAGCTCTAGTGGAGGAGGAATCGATGCTGTAATCCAAAATGGTGATGAGTTAGGCCTTGATTTGGATTTAAGTTCTAGTAGGGTTAGAATTGATTTACATAATTTCTCAGGTCGAACTGAAAAAAATCTTGTAAAAGGATCTATGAATGGAGGAGGAATACCTGTTTATATGCATTCATCTGGGGGTAGTATTAATGTGCGATATTCGGATTAATTATTTATAAAACTAACACTATTAAAAATGAATAAAAGAAAGATATATTTAGTCAGCGCTATGGTATGTTTATTATTTAGTAATATACACGCTCAAGTAGGCTATAAACCAGTATCTGTTAATTATATTAATCTTTCAGATGATGCGATAGTGACAGCTCAACCTATCCAAACCAAAAAACTAAAAATCAGTCCATCTAAAAAGTTAAATTCCCCAATAGAAATTCAACTGCATGAAACTATAAACTCACACTTAAGTGGTATTGGTGGTGCATTTAATGAGCAAGGTGGTGAAGCTTTTATGAGTCTAAATAATAAGAGCCAGAAAGATCTTGTACGGAAGCTTTTTAATGTTAAAAAAGGTATTGGTTTTTCTATGTGTCGTACTGCTGTAGGTTCATCTGATTTTGGTTTAGATGCCTATAGTTACAATGAAAC
>JBAYDV010000101.1:0-6420 GCA_041668045.1 Bacteroidales bacterium
AGAGTTCCTCAACATAATAATAAGACTCTTATAATGTTCAGCGATGATCTGGATAAAGCTATAGCTACTTTTATTTTAGCTAATGGAGCTGCTGCTACTGGCCAGAAAACTACTATATTCTTTACTTTCTGGGGATTAAATCTGCTAAAGAAAACTAACAAGCCAAAAGTAAAAAAAGATATATTCGGTAAAATGTTCTCTGCTATGTTAGCTTCTAATTCATTAAAACTTAAACTCTCTAAGTTTAATATGTTTGGTCTTGGCTCTAAGATGATTAGATATATTATGAAGAAAAACGGAGTAGATACTCTAGAGACTATGCGCGCTCAAGCTTTAGCTCAAGGTGTAGAGTTTATAGCATGTAGTATGTCTATGGGACTTATGGGCGTCACAGAAGAAGAATTAATAGATGGTTGCACTATAGGAGGTGTGGCGACATATATGGAACGTGCCGAAAAAGCGAGTGTCAATCTATTTATCTAAACTATTTTATATATTTGCGCTATGGTAAAAGAAGGAAAAATCGGAATATTCTGTAAGATTCGTGATATTCATATCGCGATTATGGAATTTGAAAAGAATATAATAGAGAAACATGGCATCTCCCTCAACGAGGGGATGCTACTATGTTCTCTTCATGAAACTACAGCTCTATCCTCGACAGAACTTTCTGAGATATTAAATCTTACGACCTCTAATACCTCTAAAATTTTAAAGTCTGTCGAGAATAAGAAACTTATAAAACGCCATTTAGGTAAGACTGATAAACGTAGTATGTGTTTTTCTATAACAGCAGGTGGCCTTAATAAATTGGAAGAGATTCAGACTTCTCAAATCGCATTTCCTCCGATTCTAAAAAACCTGTAATTATTTTCTTTCTATAATTATAGGCTCTTGACGCTTTTTATTTTTCTCGTAAAAAGTAGCTGCTACTTCGAAATATTTTTCTCCTCCGAAAGATTTAGCGTGCTGTGGGCATACAGTTATACAATGTGCACATGATATGCATTTATCGTAATCTACGTCAGCTGGGTTATCAGGATTAATCGCACCTGTAGGACATTCTTCAATACATATACCACAGAAATTACAACTATCATTGGTTATAGGTCTGAATGGTACGTGTCCATATCTACGATAAGGATAGTCTCCAGGTATATCAATTTCTGGAAGAGAAGAGATAGTGTTTTGTTTATCAAGCCACATCATAACTGATGAACCATAATCATAAGCTTTTTCTAGATCTTTTTTATCGGGTCTATTTTCTCCTACTTTACCAAATAAAGAGTGTTGTCCTATAAAAGCAGATGCTGATGCTACTATAAATCCTTGAATCCTCACTTCTCTGCATAATTCGAATAATGCATCATCAATACCACGATTACCATATACTAATACGCACATAGCAGGGGAATTATTGCCCTTGAATTTTTTTATAGCTTCCATAGCTACTTCTGGTACTCTACCTGCATAGATGGGAGCTGCGAATATCGTTAGTTCATCATCGGCTAGTTTGACTTCTTCATTCTGACCTAATAATAAATCGTAACGTTTGATTTTCTCTATTCCTGTTCCTTTCGCTATTTCATTAATGACCTTCCAAGTAGTTCCTGCAGCACTAAAATATACTAAGTTTAGTTTTGTAATATTCATGTTATTTTGTTTTTACTGTCATAAAAATAGTAAAAAAAAAGTGATTATTACCAATAAAAAATTGGTAATAATCACGGTTCACAAACTTTAAAAAATATTTATTAAAAAATAAATAATTTCTTGTTATATATAACTTCTTAAATTAAAGTACTATACACCAATTTCGAGGGTCTTCGGCCCTACCATATTGTATGTCAATTAATCCGTTATATAATTTCTGAGATATTAGTCCGCAAAACGGGGGTAATCACTACATCTGTTCCACTTTCGCCTATTTCATCGAAAGTAGCTAATTCAGTCACTAGGATTGGCCTTTTTTCGATTTTCATTCCATAGTTTATAGTTAGGTCTAGTAGCGATTTATTAGTTATAGACGGTAGAATAGACGGAGATTCAGGAGTAATAATCGTGAATTAGAATTTAGGGCGAAGTTTTCTTACAGTGTCACCTGCTACCCACATTTCACTTTCTTTTAATGCTTTTAACTCGGCCTGAAGTTTAGGTCTGTAGTCTGGTTTACTGTTTAAGTCAATAGATCTCTGAGCTTCTCTACCAGTTTTCACTTCTTCGTATAGACTTCTAAAGACTGGTAATGTGGCATCTCTGAATTTAGGATACCAGTCAAGTGCTCCTCTTTGAGCAGTGGTTGAGCAGTTAGCGTACATCCAATCCATTCCGTTTTCTGCGATTAGAGGCATAAGACTTTCAGTTAATTCCTCAACTGTTTCATTAAATGCTTCTGAAGGAGTATGTCCATTTTCTCTTAGAGTCTGGAACTGAGCTGCGAAGATACCCTGAATAGCACCCATTAATGTTCCTCTTTCTCCAGTAAGATCTGAATATGTTTCTCTTTTGAAAGTAGTTTCGAATAGATATCCTGAACCTATACCTACACCTAGAGCTAATGTTTTTTCTAACGCTTTTCCAGTAGCATCCTGATATACAGCATAAGATGAGTTTACACCATGTCCATGAACGAATAATCTTCTTAATGATGTTCCTGACCCTTTTGGTGCTACCATTACGACATCTACGTCTTTTGGAGGTACTATATTAGTTCTTTCGTGGTATGTTATTCCAAAGCCATGTGAGAAATATAATGTTTTACCTGCTGTAAGATGTTTTTTAACAGTTGGCCATACGGCGATCTGACCAGCATCAGAAAGCAAAAATTCGATTACTGTAGCTTTCTGGCAAGCTTCTTCTATACTGAAAAGAGTTTTACCTTCTACCCAGCCATCTGATACGGCTTTATCCCAAGATGCTGAAGGTTTTCTCTGTCCTACTATGACGTTAAATCCATTATCTCTAAGGTTTAGCGACTGACCTGGACCTTGTACACCATAACCTAATATAGCTATTGTTTCATTTTTTAATACTTCTTTTGCTTTTTTAAGAGGGAATTCTTCACGAGTAACTACTTGTTCCTCAACGCCTCCAAATTTTAATTTTGCCATTTTTTTTAAATGAATTTTAATTATTAAATGTATTTAACTGTTACGTTATTTATTTCTATTATATTATTAATCTGGTTTACTATACTATTCATGCGTTTCTCGTCTGAGATGGCTTGAATGGAGAACTGAGCAGCATCAGTCTTAATATTCGTGTAATCAAGTTTGTCTATTATGACTTGATTTTTCATAAAAAGAGAGGTTATTCTCGAAAGAACATGTGTGCCAGAAGCACCCTTTACTAATAGTGAATACTTTTTACTCATAATATTTAATTTTTAATTCTTGTTTAGTATTTAATGCTTGTTTAGCTTTGACTTTCCATTATATCTGATACCGAAGCTCCAGGTGCTATCATAGGGAAAACATTTTCTTGTTCTTCGACATCTACTTCTAAAAAGAATGCAGACTTAGATGCTTTCATCTTTTCTGTGCCTTCTTCTAGTCCTTTTCCATTCGTCGCTCTAAAATATTCTATGCCATAGGCTGCGGCGAGTTTTTCAAAATCAGGGTTCATTAAATGTGTAAATGAATAACGTTTATCAAAAAATAATTCTTGCCATTGGCGAACCATACCTAGATATGTATTGTTTAAAATGACTATTTTAACATCGATTCTATTCTGCATGATAGTTCCGAGTTCTTGCATATTCATTTGAAATCCACCATCACCCATTACTGCGACTACATCCCTTTCTGGCTGTCCCATTTTAGCTCCGATAGCAGCAGGAAGTCCAAATCCCATAGTTCCAAGTCCTCCTGAAGTTATCCAGCTAGAAGGCTTATAGAATTTAGAGAAACGAGCAGCGAACATTTGATTCTGACCTACATCTGAGACTAATAATAAATTTTCTTTAAATGTCTTGGATATTTTATCCATAACAGCACCCATAGTAAGTCTATTATCTTCAGTCGCTTTTAACTGTTCAGGAATAACATCATGGTCCTCATGTGCTTTTACAGAATCTGCGTAATTGAACCAATCTGAACGATCTTTATATTCCATATGAGGAAGCATAGCTTTAGTTATCTGTGCAGCATCTCCTAATAATGGAAGATCAACATCGATATTTCTATTAAACTGAGCATTATCTATATCTATCTGTATGATTTTAGCGTGAGGAGCATAATCATTAGGATTACCTATCACACGGTCACTAAATCTCATACCGACTGAGATTATCACATCAGCCTCTTGAGTCATAGCATTAGGAGCTAGATGTCCATGCATACCTACATTTCCATAATAGTTTTTAAAATCATTATTAATAGCAGATAAGCCTAAAAGCGTAGTTACCACTGGTATATTAGCTTTCTGACTCATTTCTGTAACTGTTTTTTCACAGTGTGAGATTAATACTCCTTGTCCAGCTATGATCAATGGTTTTTTAGCGGCGTTCAGCATGCTACATGCCTGATAGATTTTGTCAGAGATATTTGCTCCTTGAAGAATCTTTCTTGAAGCTGTATCTCTATCTATAAGATTATTGATGACTGCTTTACGATTAGATTCCATCTTAGCCATTTCGACTTGTGCGTTTCTAGTAAAGGATATAAGTACAGGACCTGGTCTGCCAGATGTAGCTATATAAAAAGCTTTAATTAAGACTTCTTCTATCTGCGAAGCACTAGTGATCTGAAAAGACCATTTAGTAATAGGAATACTTAGTCCCATAATATCAGCTTCTTGAAAGAAGTCTGTACCAAGTTTATCAGAATTAACTTGAGCAGTAACACAAATTATAGGTGTATTATCCATACGAGCATCAGTAATTCCGGTTATGAAATTAGTCGCCCCGGGACCTGCAGTAGCGAAACATACTCCCACTTTTCCAGTGGCTCTAGCATAACCTTGTGCTGCATGTACAGCTCCTTGTTCATGTCTGACGAGAATATGGTTTAGTTCATTACTATATGAATATAATGTGTCATATAGTGGCATTATAGCTCCTCCAGGATAACCGAAGATGGTATCTACACCTTCTCTCATAAGACTTTTAAGAAAAATCTCTGATCCTTGTAATAATGTATTGTGTTCCTTTGACATAACTAAACTTATTAGGATTTATATTAATCTTACTCCACCCATATCTGCAGATGAAACAGAAAGCGAATATGCTTTAAGAGCCTTACTGATTTTTCTATCGCGAGAACTTGGTTTAAAGGCTTTATCTCCTTTAGCTTCCATATCTTTTCTACGCATAGCTAATTCATTATCAGACAATAGGACATTTAACTTTCTATTTGGCACATCTATCTCTATGATATCACCATCTTGGATAAGAGCGATATTGCCCTTTGAAGCGGCCTCGGGAGAAACATGACCTACACACATTCCAGAACTTCCTCCAGAAAAACGGCCATCAGTTATAAGAGCACACTCTCTATCAAGATGCACACTCTTTAAATATGAGGTAGGATAAAGCATTTCCTGCATACCAGGTCCACCTTTAGGACCTTCATAACGAATCACGACTACATCGCCTGATTTCACTTTACCACCAAGGATTCCATCGGATGCTTCTTCTTGAGACTCAAAAACGACAGCTGTTCCTTTAAAAGTCAATGACTTCATTTTAACACCTGCCGTTTTTATTATACTTCCATCTTCAGCTAAATTACCGAATAAAACCGCTAATCCTCCGTCCTGGGAGTAAGCATGTTCTATGCTGCGTATGCAGCCCTGTTTTCTATCTAAATCAAGAGTTTTATATTTATTGGAATTGCTTCCTAATACTAAATTCCGTTTATTACAAGGAGCACTAAAATACATTTCGTCAGGTTCCGATGCCTTCGTAACATCATATTTAGCCATAGCCTCTCCTAATGTCGAAGCATCTACCCTACTGACATTCTGGTTTATAAATCCTCCCTTATTTAATTCTGATAAAATACCCATTACACCACCTGCTCTATTGACATCCTGCATATGATATGAAGAATTAGGAGCCACTTTACATAGAACTGGCACTTTACGTGAAAGAGCATCTATATCAGCCATTTTGAAGTCAACCTCTGCCTCATTGGCTATCGCTAGTAAATGCAAAACAGTATTCGTAGAACCTCCCATGGCAATGTCCATTGACATGGCATTCATAAATGCTTCGCGTGTAGCAATGCTTCGTGGCAGAACTGACTTATCTTCGTCGTAATAATACTTTTTAGTATTTTCAACTATCTGTTTAGCTGCTTTTTTGAAAATACTTTTTCTATTCGCATGGGTAGCTATAACAGATCCATTACCTGCTAGCGACATACCAAGCGCTTCACTTAGACAATTCATAGAATTAGCAGTAAACATCCCCGAACAAGA
>JBAYDV010000102.1:0-6414 GCA_041668045.1 Bacteroidales bacterium
CTAAAATATCCTATATATTTTCCAACAGCTGCTTATGGACATTTTGGAAGAACTCCTTATAAGAAAGAAGTAGAATTATTAGAAAAAGGTAAAAAAGTAACTAAATCTATACAATTCTTCGGATGGGAATTACTAGATTCAGTTGATATGATTAAAAAAGAATTTTCACTTTAAATTAGCTGAAAATATGTATATAAATTATCTCACAGACTTAATATTTCCTCGTCGATGTGTAGTCTGTGGGAAAATTTTATTACCAAAAGAAAAATTTATTTGTTCGTTCTGTCTAGCCGATATGCCTCTAACTCATTATTGGGATTGGCCAGAAAACCCAGCTGAAAAGATTTTATGGGGAAGAACTTACGCACAGAGAGTTACACCTCTATTCTTTTACACAAGAGAAGCCAATTATAGACATATACTTCAAGAGATCAAATATCACGATAACAAACATTTAGCTGTATTCATGGGTATGATGCTTGGCAAATATTTATTTAAAGCTAATTTCAGAGAAAAGATCGATATACTCATGCCTATTCCTCTACATTGGAGAAAAAAACAAATTAGAGGATATAATCAAGCAGAATTAATATGTCGTGGTATAAGTAAAATTCTGGGCTCTCCTGTAAATACTCATATTATAAAACGAAATCGTTTCACACACACTCAGACTCAAGTCGATGTAAATGATAAATGGAGAAATGTAGAAGGAGCATTTAGTTTAACTGCTAGAGCTCACAACATCATACAGAGACTCCGAAACAAGAAAAGTATTTTATATGGCAATGATAGATTAAATATTATGCTAGTGGATGACGTATTAACTACCGGTGCTACTATGGAAGCCTGTAGCAATGAACTTCTAAAAGAAAGTGGAGTAAATGTGTATGTAGCGACACTCGCATTTGTAGCTCCTAGTTAATTGGTTTTATATCTAAAAAATCATTAAGTTTGTGCAATATAATTTATTTATAAATGTTCGACTTCATACACATAGGACTAACAGATATCATAGATATTCTTCTTGTTACTTTATTGATTTTTCAATTATTGAGAGTCATTAGAGGAACTAATGCATTTAGTATATTTATTGGTATTTTTACTTTATATCTTATCTGGCTACTATCTGGTGCCTTAAAAATGGAATTAATATATTCTTTATTAGGACAGGTCCTGGGTGTAGGTATTATCGCTTTATTTATAATTTTCCAACAAGAGATACGACGATTTTTATTACATCTTGGTAATAAATCTCACTTAACTCACACTACGGGTCGTTTTTTTGGAAATAAAGTTATCAGGATGTCCCGTAATTCCATAGATGAGATAGCAAATGCGTGTACTCGGATGGCAAGTACGAAATGTGGTGCTTTGATAGTTTTATCTCATCTTGACTCTATGGCAGACATAGTAGAAACTGGTGATAGAATCGATGCAAATATTAATAGAAGATTAATAGAAAATATATTTTTTAAAAATTCACCCCTTCACGACGGTGCGATGGTCATGACTGCAGATAAGATAGTGGCAGCGAGATGCACATTGCCCTTAACTAAGAATCCAAATATTCTTCCTCAGTATGGGATGCGACATAAAGCAGCTTTAGGTATCTCTGAGATTTCTGATGCAAATGTTATAGTTGTCTCTGAAGAAACAGGAAATATTTCTTTTATTTCTGAAGGGCATATTAAAATGATGACCAATTTAAGTGAACTTCGTATGGCCATCGAAAATTCATATAGAATAGATGAAATTAGAACAAAAGATAGGGTTTCACAGAATTAGACAGAGCATTATTAATAAATGTTCTACTGATTTCGCCTCTACATTAGTGGAAAATGAAAAGATTTCTTTCTCAAAGGAAGAAATAGAGAGAAGATTAAATCTTACGGAGGAAATGAAGCACATTTTAATGTTTGAGACTTCATTCCCAGGATCAGGTTTTATAGACTGCTTGGACTTTTTGATTCCTCTTAATCAAGAGTTTAGCTGTATAGAACTAGTATCACTAAAAAGATTACAGACAGCATTAAATACTTTAAGAAAGATTCTATACTTTTTTAGTAAAACGAAGGAGGGCCAATATCCTCATCTGAAAAAGATGGTCGAGCCTATTAATCAATTTCCAGAAGTACTAAATAGAATAGATAATATCTTAGATAGATTTGGAAACGTTAAAGATAATGCGAGTGCTGAACTATTAAATATTCGTAGAAGTATTCATAATAAAGAAAATACTGTATCACGAAGGATTCAATCTATTTTGAAAAATGCTATAACTGAGGGAATAGCAGATGATGATGCTCAGGTATCAGTTCGTGATGGTCGTATTCTAATTCCTGTATCTGTAGGAAATAAAAATAAAATATCGGGTTTTATTTATGATGAGTCTGCCTCAGGTAAAACAGCTTTTATAGAGCCTATGGAAGTTACAGAATTGAATAATCAAATAAAAGATTTGCATTTCGCAGAGAAGAGAGAGATACAAAAGATTTTATCTGATTACACAGATTTTCTTCGTCCATATCTTCCTGAGATAATAGATTCTGCTAAATTTATGGGAGAGCTTGATTTTATCTCCGCTAAAGCATCAGTCTCTATTACTATGGTCGCTGGTAAACCAATCATATCTTCAGACGGAGGCATATCACTTATGAGAGCTAGACATCCTTTATTAGAGGCCTCTTTAAAAAAGGAAAACAAAAAAATCGTTCCTTTAGATATTAAGCTCCATAATAACAAGCGCATCTTACTAATCTCTGGTCCTAATGCTGGAGGAAAATCAGTATGTCTTAAGACTTTAGGCCTCCTACAATACATGTTTCAATGGGGATTATTGATCCCAGCAGCCGAAATTTCTGAGATGGGTATTTTTGACAAAATGTTTATAGATATAGGAGACGACCAGTCTATTGATAATGATCTGAGTACATATAGTTCTTTCCTTCTTAATATGAAAGACATCCTGAAAAATGCTACTAGTCGTTCTTTAGTGCTGATAGATGAATTTGGTTCTGGTACAGACCCTGCTGCTGGAGGACCTATAGCTGAAGAGATCTTATCTGAATTAGAAAAAAGACATTCTTATGGTGTGATTACTACCCACTATTCAAATTTGAAATTCTATGCAGGTAAGAGTCAAGGTATTATAAACGGGGCAATGCTTTTTGATACATCCAAGTTAGAACCTTTATACAAGTTAGAGATCGGCCTTCCAGGTAATTCTTTCGCATTCGAGTTAGCAAGAAAAATGGGACTGCCAGAAAATATAGTTCATGCAGCAGAGTTAAGAGCTGGTACTGATTATGTTAATATAGAACGTAATCTTCGTAAAATAGCTCGTAACAAGCGTAATATGGATGAGCGTCTGGCCAGAATTAAAAACACTGACCGAAAACTTGAAACTATAACTGATAAATATGAGAAGGAACTCCAAGAAATCAATAAACTGAAAAAAGACATTATCGCTGATGCTAAAAGAGAAGCAAAGGAAATTTTATCTCAGGCCAATAAAAAGATAGAAGCTACGATTAAAGACATTCGTGAATCTCAAGCCGATAAAGAAAAAACGAGACTAGTGAGGAAGGATCTTAACAACTTCGTAGAGAAGATTAAGAAAGAAAAAGAAACGAATACTAACGACCTGATAGAAAAGAAGATGGAACAGTTACGTGCTCGAAAAGAACGTCAAGCACAGAGAAAGAAAGATAAAGAAAAAAAACAGAATAAGATCAAACCGACTGATAAACCAGTTATAAAAGCTAAGGAGAAAAAAGTTATAAGCGTCGGGGCAAAAGTACGTTTTAAATCTAATGGAATGGTCGGTGAAGTCTCGCAAATTTCTGGTAAAACTATTAGCGTCTCAGTAGGCAATATTATCAGTAAAGTTTCGCCTAAGAAAGTAGAAGTAATCTCTTCGAATGAATATAAACAAGTATTCGATGATGCTCCTCGTCCCCATTCGAATGTAGATATGCAAGCTTTAAATGAGAGAAAATTGAATTTTAAACCTAGCATAGATATTAGAGGAATGAGAGTAGAAGAAGCAATGAGCGTTATAAATAATTTTATAGATGATGCACTGATGGTGAATATCTCGCAAGTTTCTATCCTTCATGGCAAAGGCAACGGAGTACTTCGAGAGGAGATTCGTAAAATTTTACGTGTAACACCCGGAGTTAAATCTTATCGTGATGAAAATATTCAGAATGGAGGTTCTGGTATTACCATAGTTGAATTTGATAATTAAATTTAAATAAAAAATAATATGAAAAAGTTTATAGTAATATTAGTATCTGCAGCATGTGCTGGATTATTACTCGTTTCTTGTAATGATAACAGGACTAAAGCTAGTGACGTGTCTCTAGATTTCTTAAATGCTTATTTTTCAACCGATTATAATAAAGCTGCTAGTTTCTGTGATGATTCTCTTTCATCAAAGTTACTTGAAGCTTGTCAAAATTTCGAAAATCTTGATTCTACTATTAAAGCTGATATAATTAGTTCTTCTAAAAATATAAAATTCTCAATTAATAGTTCGAAAAAAATCAATGATAGTTTGATGGAAGTGTCTTATCAAGCTGAAATTACTTCTGATACAGCTCCTATTGAATCTAAAATGATTTTAAAAAAGAGTGATGAGACCTGGAAAATTACTGAATTAGGATCTTTATAAATTATAGCTATTATGAATATTTTTGATAATCACATGCATTCTCAGTTTTCTCCTGACAGTACTAATACTATCTCCGATCTAATCAAAGAAGGTATTAATCAAGGACTTGGAGGTATTTCTATTACTGACCATCACGATTTCGATGTTCCTTCTTCAGAAGAAAATATTGACTTTAATTTCGATATAGCAGCTCAGCAAAAAGCGATAGATGAAGCCATTAGAAATGTGGCTACTGATTTTAAAGTATGCAAAGGTATAGAAATAGGAATTCAAGAGCATTGCATAGAAGAAATCGAAAAATCTATGAAAACAGCAGATTTCGATATAGTGCTGCTTTCCGTTCATCATATAGATGGCTTAGACCCTTATTATGGATCATATTATAAACCTTATGATTATATTACTGCATATAGACACTATTTAGAGACGATTTATGCTTGCATGAAAAAATTTGATAATTTCGATGTAATGGCACATTTTGACTATATAGTGAGATATGCTCCCTATGAGGTATCATCTATTCTTTATAAAGATTTTTCAGATATTATAGATGAGATATTTAAGTTTTTAATCTTTAATGGTAAATTTTTCGAGATTAATACTAAATCATATCAAAGATTTGGCGATCGTCTCGTTACTCTTGATACTAATATTTTAAAAAGATATGTAGAATTAGGCGGAGAAATAATAAGTTTTGGTTCTGATTCACATAAAGCTGGTCAAGTAGGAATACGTTTTCAGGAATATAAAAATTTAGTCAAACAGAATGGTATTAAATATAGCGTTTACTTCGACAAGCGTAAACCTCACATGATAAAACTATAAATAAAAATTAGTCGTCTTTGTGCTCTTTAAGCCAGATTTTACGCTCTTTTTTTATTCTTTTATCTCGAGATTTATCTCTTTTTACTTTACCTTTAGAACGCATATATGAATACCATTGATCAGAATTAAAGACTTTTACAAGAGAGGAATCTATCTGATTAGTCCATTTTTCCTGAACTGTCTTATATGTGTTCATCTCTACCATGCCTGACTTCTTCAATTTATTTATTTCTGCACTCATAGCCTGAAAGTCATGTCTGAGAATAGAATCGACTAAAAATGTTTGATATGATAATAAACAATAATCTTCTCTAAACTTAGCTGTCTGTGCTATCGCTGCTTCCTCAGGAGTTTTTGGCTGGTTTTCATTTTGAGCAAATATAGAGACACTACTGAATAATAAAGAAAGTATAATAGAGAAAGTAAAAATAGTTTTGTTCATGATATCTTTCTGTTTGTTTATATTATTTATACTATATTTGACAAAAATACTAAAATTATCATAAATGAATAAAAAATTTATTAAAACCCTTTTATGTAGCGTCATGATATTTTTATCTGTTAGTTTTTCTTACGCTTGTACGAATATCATCGTTAGTAAAGGTGCTACAGTAGATGGCTCAGTATTAGTATCATATGCCGCTGATTCTCATGCCCTTTTCGGTGAATTATATCACCATCCAGCTCAGATTTTTTCAACTGGTTCTTTCTTAAAAATTTATGATTGGGATACAGGAAAATATATGGGAGAAATTCCTCAGATAGCCAAGACCTATCAGACAGTAGGAAACATGAATGAACATCAGGTTACCATAACTGAAACTACATATGGTGGAAGATTAGAACTTATGGATCCAGATGCTATAATGGATTATGGTTCACTTATATATGTAACACTTCAAAGAGCTAAAACA
>JBAYDV010000103.1:0-6358 GCA_041668045.1 Bacteroidales bacterium
CAGATGACGCTTATTATGCACATAAGATTACATCAATATCAGGTGGTACTGAATATTCTTGTTTAAAACTTGGTAAAAGTTCTTCTGATGGTACATGGACATCTGGAGTAATTCCTAGTGGAACAAAAATAACTTTTTACGCTTGTGGATGGAAAGCTAAAAATACTACTTTAACTATAACTGTTAATAATGGAGGAACTATTGATGGCGCAGCTTCTAAGGTTATTGCTTTAACTAGTAATGATGGTGCTACTGGTAATTCTCCATATATTGTAGATTTTACAGATGAGCAAGCATATACATTTGATTTAGCAGATGTTACAGATGCTACTACCTTAACTTTTGCCACTAGTGAATCAGGACATAGAGCTTTAGTTACAGCTGTAAATATTAAATAATACACTTAATACGCTGCAAAAGCGATTGATAAATTAATTAATACAGGTTGATTAGAAATAATCAACTTGTATTATCTTAACATTAAATATAATATGAGAAGATTAATTAGCTTTGATAGCTTTTCTTCCAGAATTCTTATAGTTTTTTCTTTAGTATTTTTTTCCTTAAATCTTACTAATTGTACATCTGACAGTCTTGATGTAGAAAATAGTGCAGTTTTAAGTAGTACTATGGAAAGTTATAATAAAACAGGACAATTTTTAAAAATAGAATCAAACAATAGTTGGACTATTAGTTTAGATTTTGGTGATAGTACAGAAGAATGGTGTACAGTTTCTCCTAAAGAGGGGAAAGGGAGTTCTGATGCTGTCATTTTACAATATTCAGTGAACAACTCTGACGAGAATAGAGATGTGACCATTAATGTTGATTTCGAGAATGGTAGGGATTTTTCTCTAAAAATGATTCAAGTAGGAAAAGATGTAGTCGTCGATCCAGATGATCCAGATGATCCTGTAGATCCAGATGACCCGGATGATCCTATTGATCCAGATGATCCAAATGGAAATAGTATAAAATGGGTAGAATTACCAACGATAGGGACAGATGCTGATTGTATGTTCGTTAATCATGATAATATTTTAGTTAATGGTGAATCTAAGAGAAACTATTCTTTATACTATGATAAGTCTAATAAAATAGCACTATGGGTAGCATATCCATTAGCAGAAGGTTATGTTGGTAGTTCAGGAAGAACAGATGATTGGGGTTATGATCCTAAAATTCCTGAAGAATATCAGCCTGATATGTCATCAGGAGTTTTATCTAAGACAGGAACTAGCGGATATGATAGAGGTCACCAATTACCTTCTGGCTCACGTACAGGAAGTACAACGATGAATCGTACGACTTTTTATTATTCAAATATGACTGCTCAAGCTAGTACGATGAATCAAGGAGTATGGGTTAAACTCGAGAATAAAGTACGAGATTATATGAGTAGTTGTGATACCGTTTATGTAGTAACAGGTCCTATTTTAAAAACAGAAGAGAGTCAATCTATTAATAAATTATATTATAAAGATGGAGGTCTTTTTTCAGCCCTGCCAAGAGCTTATTTTAAAGTATTATTACGTTATTATAAGGATACTGATACTTATTCAGGTATAGGTTTTTATTATGAAAATGAAGCTATGTCTAGAAGTAGAGCTATTAGTAGTTCTGATGCCCATTCTATCGATTGGTTTGAAGAGAAAACGGGCTTCGACTTTTTCTCAAGTCTTCCAGATAGTGTGGAAGATGATGTAGAAAGTCAGAATAATCCTAGTGCTTGGGGCATTTAATATTTACTAAATAAATTTGATATGAAATTAAAATTAAGGATATTAATTTTCGCCATATTATTAGGAGGTATATCTCTTTCTGCGAAAACTAGATCACAAGCTCCTAAAGATGAGTATGTAATCGTCTTTTATAATCAAGAAAATCTCTTCGATATTTACGATGATCCAGTTATTCATGATGAAGAATTTACTCCTGATGGAGTCAAGAAATGGACTATGGTCAAGTATAAAAAGAAAATAGCTAATATGTCGAAAGTATTGTTCGATTTAGCTAAAACTGTCAAAGCATATCCTACTATCATAGGTGTATCTGAGACAGAAAACAGACATGTTCTTGAAGATTTAGTCTCTACGCCTGATTTATTAAAAGCGAATTATCAGATAGTACAGTATGATTCTCCAGATGCACGTGGTATCGACTGTGCACTTTTCTATCGCCCTGATAAATTCAAATTATTATGGAGTAAACCTATTAAAACTATTATTCCGTCTCGCCCTGATTTTCGTACTAGAGATATCTTAGCAGTATGTGGAACGATAGATAATGAATTATTCTGTTTCTTTGTAAATCACTGGTCATCACGCTGGGGTGGATCAGAACAGTCATCTTATCTTAGAGAGGGTGCTGCAGCTACTCTTAAACATTTTGCAGATTCACTTCAAATAGCTCAGCCAGGTATTAAAATGGTGATGATGGGCGATTTGAATGATGATCCTCAAGACAAGAGTGTGCATGAGGTTTTAGGAGCTAAAGAAGAACCAGATATGGTAGGTAAGAATGGATATTTTAATCCTTTTTTCAACATACTAAAAGCTGGTTTTGGCACATTAGGTTATCACGATGCCTGGAATCTGTTTGATAATATGATAGTGAATGCTAACCTGCTAAACGCTCCAAAAGGTAGCATTGCCTTAAAACAAAATAAGACAGATAAATATCATTTCTACGGTTATA
Organism: Bacteroidales bacterium; assembly: GCA_041668045.1. Lineage (GTDB taxonomy): Bacteria > Bacteroidota > Bacteroidia > Bacteroidales > UBA932 > JBAYDV01. The sequence goes on from JBAYDV010000103.1 coordinate 2,698, forward strand.
TATTCAAACGTAAATATATGATTCAGCAAGAAGGAAAATATAAAAATTATCCTCTAAGAACATTTAGCGGGAATACTTTCCAAAATGGTTATAGTGACCATCTTCCAGTATATATAAAAATAGGTAAATAAGAAATCTATGAAATTAAAAAATTTAATAACTACAGCATTTCTACTAATAATATCCACTATGGCTTTCGCACAAGTCGGAGGAGTTATTGGAAGAATCGTCGATAGAGCTAATCGTCAGCCTATCGTAGGAGCTACAGTAACTCTAACGACTCCAGAAGGAGAAGTTACGACGACTACTGAAGCAAAAGGTATATTCAAGTTTGAAAATATCGCTGATGGCCGTTATGATGTAATCGTTAAAGCCGATCAATATATAGACAATAGATTAAATGTCTATGTCAAAGGTGGTATAAAAGATATGATGGATATCACCATGACAGCCTCTATTCAGGACAATGATTTAGATGATGACCTTTTCGCAGAATTCGACAGCTCAAACGAAGCAGGATTCGAAGACTTACCATCAGTACTTTCATCTTCGAAAGACATATATGATAACGTAGCAGGATACAAATTCGGGGCAATGAGGTTTCTAAGTCGTGGTTACGAAAGTGGAACGTCAGATGTTTACATTAATGGCGTCCGTTTTAATGACGCGAATACCGGATACACCCCTTGGTCACTTTTTAGTGGCTTAAATGAAGCTACGCGAAATAAAAGCGTATCTGATGGTATGGCTATCGCCGAAAATGGTAATGGTGGTATAAATGGAGTTACCGAAGTCAATGCTTATGCATCTGAAGTTCGTAAAGGGCTTCACACCAGTTTCTTAACATCTAATTCTTTTTATAGATGGAGATTTATGGTAACATATGCCTCTGGTGAATTAGACAATGGATGGTCATACGCTTTTTCAGGTTCTACTCGTCAAGGAGGAAATGACTATATGCAAGGAGTCAAATATAACTCTTTCGCTTATTATGCAGGAGTTGAGAAAAATATAAATGACACACATAATTTCTCATTTACATTCATGGGCTCACCTACAGTAAGAGGAGTAATGGGTGCTTCTACACAAGAAGTATATGATTTGATGGGCACTAACTACTATAATCCAAACTGGGGTTACCAGGGAGGAACATCAGATAGTGATATCAGAACTTCTCGCGAAAAAAATATTCATGAGCCTCTAGCTATATTTAATTATAAATACACTCCAAATGAAAGTTTTAAACTAACTGCTAATGTAGCTTACCGTTTCGGTAAATATGCTTATTCTTCACTTTCATGGTATGACACAAGCGATCCTCGTCCAGATTATTATCGTAATCTACCAAGTTATTTTTCTGATGATCCAGTCAAAGCTGGTTGGGTAAAAGAAGGATGGAAGACAGATGAGAGTATTAGACATCTTGATTGGAATAGAATGTATAATGTAAACTATAACTCATATTTAGATAAAGATGCCCAAGATTATACTTACGAGAGTGGTATTAACTCCACAGGAGATTTACTCCGTTCTAAATATATCATAGGAGATAGAAGAACTGACCAAAAAGACCTTATTACTAGTCTTAAAATAGATAAAACTTTCAATGCTAAATTAAGTGGTACTTTTGGTTATAATTTTAGACATAATGACACAGAAAATTACATGGTAGTAAACGACCTTCTTGGCGGAGACTGCTGGGTAGATATTGACCAATATGCAGAACGTGATTTTACATCCAACGATGCTATTCAGAGTGATTTAAATAATCCTAATAGAGTAGTCAAAGAAGGAGATAAATTCAGTTATGACTATTATGCTCACATAAGAAGTCATAATCTTTGGGGAAATGCTACTTATGTTATTACTAGTAAATTAAATACCACCTTAGCAGCAGGTATAGGTTACAATACTTTCTGGAGAGAGGGTAAATATAAAAAAGGACTTTTCCCAGATGATTCATATGGAGATTCAGAGAAAGAGAACTTCTTTACATATAATGCTAAATTAGCTTTAAACTATTCATTCCTTGGTCAGAATAGATTATACGCCAATATAGGCTATAGATCAGACTCTCCATATTTTAGAGATTCATATCTATCTGCTCGTACTAGGAACACAGTGGCCTCAAACCTAGAGAATAAAAAAACTTTTAGTGCAGATATTAATTTCTCAGGTAAAATTTTAGGAGCTACTGTTAGAGCCTCTGCATATTATACTACCATCGAAGATCAGATGGATCTTATAAGTTTCTATGATGATATACAGAGAAGTTTCACTAATATGTCTCTTTCTAATATAAATCAAAGAAATATTGGTATAGAATTAGGTTATGATATTCCTGTTCCTTATGTAACTGGACTTTCAGTTCAAGGAGCACTTAGTCTTGGAAAATATGTTTACACCTCAAATGCTAACATGACACAGACTGTCGATAACTCTAATCTAATAATACATGAGAATGCGAAAGTAAGATGGGATGGTTATAGAGTGCCAAGTACTCCTCAGATAGCATCTAATATAGGACTTGCTTACAGAACACCTGGTTATCTTTTCTTAAATCTTGATGTAAGTTATTTTGATAAAATGTATTTATCAATGAATCCAATGCGTCGTACTGATTTCGCAGTAGCAGGAATAGATTATACAGCTCAACCAGAATTATATAATAATATGGTAGCACAAGAAGAATTTGACCCTGCAGTAGTAGTTAATGCTAGTGTTGGAAAATCCTGGTATATTCAAAGAAAATATAATGTGGGAGTAAATCTTAGTGTCAATAATATCTTAAATAGTCAAGATATTAAAACAGGAGGTTATGAACAGATGAGAATAAAACAACAAGATGATGGTTCTTATAAACCATTTGATTCCAAGTATTTCTATATGTTCGGAACTACTTATATGTTAAATGTTTACTTTAGATTTTAATAGGAGATAAAGATGATGAAAAATATAAAAATATTAAAGAGAAGTTTAACTATAACAGCGTTCTTATGGTTAGCACTTTCTATGGTTATCTCGACCTCTTCATGTTCTAAAGACTGGGATGATGAAGAGAAAAATGAAACAGTAGAGATGACAGCTAATACTACTATAGCTGAATTAAAAGCTATGTATAAAGGTTCTCCAGTTACTATAACAGACGAAAGTATAATAGTAGATGCTAGAGTAATAAGTACTGATAAATATGGCAATTTCTATAGAAGTTTCTATGTAGAAGATGAAACAGGAGGGTTAGAGATTAAATTAGGAAAAACTGGTATTTATAATGACTACCATGAAGGGCAGACTATTTATATTAAGCCAAACTTGTTAACTCTAGGAGCATATAATGGAACAGTTAATTTAGGATATGCTTCCCAGGAAGAGAAATATGAGACAGCTTATATAGATGTACCTGTAATTATTAAGAAAACTATATTCGCTGGAGCTACTGGTGATAAGGTAGAGCCAAAAGTTATCACATCTTCAGGTCTGGTTGATTCTAATATAGGATGTCTTGTAACTTTTGAAAATGCCACATATAAAGAAGGTGGATATTATAATTTTAACACTAGCTCTTATGTTGAAGGTCTATCTACATGGGCAGTCAAAGATGATCCTACTACTTCTATAGAAGAAAATTATTCGGGAGATCAAGTCTTTTCTATAGATGCAG
>JBAYDV010000104.1:0-6209 GCA_041668045.1 Bacteroidales bacterium
AGCCTCAAACTACGACGCTATTATAGCTATTCATCTAACATCGAAATTTAGTGGAACATACACGAATAGTTTAAAAGCAGCCAACAGGATTCAAAAAGAATTCAATAAACCGATTTACGTAATAGATTCAAAAAACCTTTCTGGAGCACTTGGTTTACTCGTACTAAAAGCAGCTAAAAACATAATCAAATCACTAACAGAAAACATTTCAAATTCTAAAATATATGTAAGTGTAAAAAACTTAAAATATATGATTAAAGGAGGTCGTGTTTCGAAGCCAGCTGGTTTTATAGCAAATCTCTTTGGCATCAACCCTGTCATTTCTATGAACCAAGAAGGCCAATCTCTTCTATTTGGAAACACATTTAGCCAGAAAGCCAGTCTTAATAAAATATTCAAACACATAAAAAACATCACTAAAGAAAAATCCATATGGAACTATATTATATTACATGCACATAACACAGATGGTGCATCAAAAGCCAAATCGAAAATGATAAAAATTACGGGAAAAGAACCTATATCCATTGTTGACATATCCCCTGTAATCGGTATACACGCAGGCAACGGAGCCATCGCTATTTCTTTATTATTAACTTAAAAATCTAAATCATGCTAACACTCTTTCTTCAAGCCTTATTAATTATTTTTATTACAGTTACACTCTTATGGATATTAAGTGTTTTAATTAAGAACGTAAGCATAGTAGATCTTTTCTGGGGATTAGGCTTTGTAATCGTAAATGCCTTTTACTTTTTAAATTCTGGAGAAATCTATACCAGAAAAATAATATTACTATCCCTAGTTAGCCTTTGGGGACTACGACTCTCCATTTATCTTTCTTGGAGAAATCTTGGCAAAGGAGAAGACTTCAGGTACCAAAATTTTCGGAAAAAATATGGGGTAAAACGTTACTGGTATATAAGCTATTTTCAAACATTCCTACTACAAGGAGCCTTAATCATGTTTATCTCATTACCACTACTAGGGACTAACGCACAGACGAATTCCAATACATTAAACATCATAGATTATATTGGCATTATACTTTTCATCATTGGATTCGCATTCGAAGCCGGCGGCGATTTTCAGTTAGCGCGATTTAAAAAAGATAAAAAGAACAAAGGCAATGTATTAGACACCGGTTTTTGGAAATACACCCGTCATCCAAACTACTTTGGAGACTCGGCCATATGGTGGTCATTCGCACTATTCAGCATAGCATCAGGCAGTTACTGGACATTTATCGGGGCAATAGGAATGACCCTGCTAATAATCAAAGTATCAGGAGTAGCATTACTCGAAAAAAGTTTAAATGAAACCAAGCCGCAATACCGCGAATACATTAAAAAAACAAATTCCTTTTTACCATGGTTCCCTAAAAAATAAAAAATTATGCAATACATTATCACAAACATCGTTCTATTTCTTTTCATTAGTTTCTTCAATTTTAACAACACTAATAACACTAAAATTATGGATAAAATATCAGTAGGAAGCACTATTCCCTCATTCGAATTAAAAGATCAACATGGAAATCTTTTCAAACTCGACTCTGTCGTAGGCAAGAAAAATCTCGTAATTTATTTCTACCCAAAAGACGACACTCCCGGATGTACGGCAGAAGCTTGCGCATTTCGCGACCAATTTGAAGTCTTCCAAGATGCCGATGCTATCATTATAGGCATTAGCGGACAATCAGTAGAAAGCCACTTAAAATTCGCTAAAAAACACAATTTAAACTTCACATTACTAAGCGATAAGGGCAATAAAGTTCGTAAGTTATTCGAAGTTCCTACTAATGCATTAGGTATCATTCCTGGCAGAGTTACCTATGTCGTCAACAAAGAAGGAAAAGTAGTTTTCATGTTCAATTCCCAAAGTCAGGCAGAAAAACATGTAAGCGAAACATTACGTATTCTAAATGAAATAAAATGACCTTATTTTATGAAATAGTTTTTATACTATTATCATACTTATTAGGCTCCATTCCTTTTGGATATTTACTAACTAAATACTATGCTAAAAAAAACATACTGGAATTAGGTAGTCGGAACATAGGTTCAACCAACGTTAAACGTGTAGCTGGGAAAAAATTATCTCTTACTACCCAACTTCTAGATATGCTAAAAGGACTATTACCTGTTTCTTTATTTTTAATATTCAGGCCAATAGTATCAAGCCCATATTACATTTTCATACTAGCACTAGCTGCCATAATAGGACATGATTTCAGTATATTTTTAAAACTCAAAGGAGGCAAAGGCGTAAACACTACCTTAGGAGCATCAATATTGCTAGCACCATTCTCTGTTTTAATCGCTGTCGGGCTATTCTTTATTATAAAATGGAGATTCAAATATGTTTCATTAGGATCGATAACAATAGCATTAACTCTTCCTATTATAGAAATTATACTAAATGGCTTCACTCCTACTTTTTATTATTTACTAATTTGTGCATTTCTAATAATTATTTTACATCATAAAAATATTATTAGACTTATAAAAGGGACTGAACTCTACTCTTAAAATTGAGCTCAACTATTTAAATATATATATTATGAGAATATGGTCAATACATCCTAAATATCTAGACGTAAAAGGCTTGGTAGCACTATGGCGAGAAACCTTATTAGCTAAAAATGTGCTACTTGGTAACACTAAAGGTTATAAAAACCATCCTCAACTCATTCGTTTTAAAAACACTAATCACCCCATTGATAGCATTAATCAATACTTAGCAGAAATTTACGAAGAATCACAGCGTAGAGGATATCATTTCGACAAGAATAAAATTGACTGGAATTATTCAACATCTAAAATAAATGTAACTAAAGGTCAAATACAATACGAAAAAAAACATTTATTAAATAAACTAAAAATCAGAGACAAAGAAAGATTTCAAATTTTACTCAATGAAACAAAAATAGAAATTCATCCCTTGTTTCAAGTGGTAGAAGGAGAAATAGAAAAATGGGAAATAACATAAATAATACAATAATACACTATTTGTTTACATAATTTTTCAAATTATTGTTTAACTTTATAGGCATTAAAAGCATTTAGATGATAGAAATTCCATATAATCAGCAAAATGGAACGAAGACATATCTAATGTAAAATCTGAAATAAGAATGAAACCAAACAAGATAATATGTCATCAGTAAAAAAACAGTTAATATCAGGAATAACATATAGTGCCATTGCCAAGTATTCAGGAATAATAATCTCTCTAGTAGTAACTGCTATATTAGCCCGACATATTGACCCATCCAATTTTGGTATGGTAGCTATAGCCACAGTAATTATCACTTTCTTTGGCATATTCGGGGATTTAGGTATTTCTCCAGCTATTGTTCAAAATAAAGATTTATCGAAAAGTGAATTATCTGATATATTTTCATTTACCCTATGGATAGGCATTTTAATCGCCTCTTTATTTTTTCTTTTTTCTTGGTCTGTAGCGAAATATTATGATTCTGATATATTAGGTTTAATATGTAAAATATTATCTGTAATTCTATTAGCAAATGCTTTGAACATAGTTCCTAATGCTATTTTAATGAAGAATAAAGAATTTAGATTTATCGCTATCAGAACATTATTAATACAATTATTTGCTGGGCTAATTTCAGTTATAGCTGCTCTAAATGGAGCTGGTCTTTATGCATTATTAATTAATCCGGTATTTTCTAGTGTAGCTATTTTCATTTTCAGTTATTATAAATATCCACAAAGATTAAAAATGACATGGGGCTTTAAATCTATTAGTAAGATATTTACATTTTCGTTTTATCAATTTTGGTTTAACATTATAAATTTTTTTAGCAGAAATCTAGACAAATTACTAATAGGAAAATATATGGGAATGACTCCTCTAGGATATTATGAAAAGTCATATAGATTAATGATGCTTCCACTTCAAAACATCACATTCGTCATTACACCAGTAATGCATCCTGTTTTGTCTCAATTTCAAGATGATTTAAAACACTTATCATGGTCATACTTAAGAATAGTGAAAATTCTAGCATTTATTGGAACGACTCTTTCCGTTTTCCTCTTTTTCTCATCTAAAGAAATCGTTTTGCTAATCTTCGGAGACCAATGGGTCCAATCAGTTCCTATTTTTCGAATACTGTCAATGACAGTAGGTCTACAAATTGTATCATCTACTGCAGGTGCTATATTTCAAGCAGCTAATAACACTAGACACTTATTTATATCTGGATGTTTATCTGCTCTGGTTATGATTTCAGGAATTTTAAGTGGAATTTTTATTTTTAAAACTTTAGAATCTGTCGCATGGTGTATTTGTATAGCAATACCTATAAATTTTATACAAACATATTTCATTATGTATAGATACACTTTCAAATTAAGTATTATTCCTTTCGTAAAACAGTTAATATCTCCTTTAATTCTGACTATTATTTTAATCTTATTATATTCACTTCTATCTCCTTTCATTAATGAAATGAATTTTATAATTAGTATAATTATAAAAGGTGCTCTCTGCGTTATAGTAGCTGGACTTTATATCCAATACACCAAAGTATATGATATTAAAAATGCTATTATTGAATTAAAAAATAAATTCTTATCTTCAAAAAAATGATATAAAAGACTATCTTAGTCTAAGATATATAATATAAACAAAATGGATACAATAAATGGTATTATAAAATTGGAACTCTTTAAAGTCGGCAATTTTTCACTTACTATAGGAATAGTATTAACTGTTTTACTTGTAATTATCTTTACTAAGCTTATTCTATGGCTGATACAAAAAATTATATTTCGCAGGAATAGAATTAAAAAGATAGAAGAAGGCACACTCCATTCATTATTCCAAATAATTAAATATATCATTTGGATTATTACTATATTAATAATCTTAGACACCCTTGGTTTAAAGCTTAATGTCCTGTTAGCTGGTTCCGCAGCATTACTTGTCGGTATAGGACTTGGTTTACAAAACACCTTTAATGATTTCATTTCTGGTATAATACTACTCTTCGAGGGTTCCATAAAAGTCGGAGACATCTTAGAAGTAGATCACGACATAGTGAAAATACAAAAAATAGGAATGAGGACATCTGAAGCCATTAACAGAGATGAAATAATCACTATCCTTCCTAATTCATTAATCACCACGAATAAAGTTATCAATTGGAGTCATCAGTCAAAAAAGGCTAGATTTAAGATTAACATTGGCGTAGCATATGGCAGCAATGTCGAATTAGTATTAAAAATTTTAAAAGAAAGTGCATTAGAACATCCTGACATTAACGATCCATCATCAATAGCTGTACGCTTCGTAGATTTCGGCAATTCTTCGTTAGATTTTGAACTACTATTTTATAGCAAAAACATATTCAGAATAGATAATGTAAAATCAGACATTAGAATAATAATCAATAAAAAATTTATTGAAAATCATATAACCATCCCATTTCCACAAATGGATGTATATCTAAAATCGCCTGCGAAAAAAACAGAGGACTAAATAATTAAAAAACAAGGAGGTCAAAATGTCATATTTACACAAGCCCTTGGAAACAGGACAACTAATTTTAAAAAACAGATTAGTTATGCCACCCATGGCTACTTCCACATCTGATATAGATGGACTAGTAAGCAAAGAGCTACTAGATTACTATGATGAAAAATCACAAGGTGGTTACATATCTCTAATAATAATCGAACACAGCTTCATCGCACCAGAAGGAAAAGCACACCAAGCCCAACTATCCATCTCGAGCGATAAAGACATCGAAGGCTTAAAAAAGCTGTCCGACATCATCCATAAAAATGGCTCAAAAACAGTAATGCAAATTAACCACGCAGGAAGTGCTGCGAACCAAGACATAACAGGATATCAAGCAGTTGGTCCATCAGCCATAGTCAATCCTCGTCAAGGAGTCATACCAAAAGAACTAACTAAAGCAGAGATTAAGAACATAATCGATGAATTCGCCGCTGCAGCCCTTCGCGTAAAAAAAGCCGGTTTTGACGGCGTAGAAATTCACTCCGCACACGGATATCTGCTAAACCAATTCTTCTCACCTCTAACTAACAAGAGAACAGATGAATACGGTGGAGATGTACTTGGCAGAATAAAAATACATTTAGAAATTATTAAGGCAATACGTAACTCTGTGGGAGACGACTTCCCTATTCTATTAAGATTAGGAGCTTCAGACT
>JBAYDV010000105.1:0-6154 GCA_041668045.1 Bacteroidales bacterium
AACTAGACCAGCATGTACTAAAGATTCCATTTCACTCCATGTTCTCATAAATTCTTCATGAATGTACGGCCTAGCATCAGGACTGCGAAAATCTGCACTACAGCCTTTAGCATGAAAATTTGGAAAAGGCCAGTGGACCAGATATAAATCAAGATAATCTAATCCTAGGTCGGAGAGTGATTTTTTACAAGCTTTGGTAACGTCTCCTTTAGCATGCATATCATTCCAAAGTTTAGAAGTAATCCATAAATTCTCACGTGTGCATAGGTTTTCATCAAAAACCTCCTTTAATACTTTTCCAATATTTTTTTCATTGCCATAAACTGATGCACAATCAATATGTCTAAAACCAGTTTCTATTCCGATTTTTACAGCATTAGCTACTTCTTCATCGCTAACATGATCAGATCCAAAAGTACCAAGGCCTATGGCTGGTATTTTATCTCCAGTAGATAAAGTTCTAAAAGGAACTTTATCTGGATTTATTCGTTTAATGTCATTCATTATATTATTGTTTTAATTAAAATATGTATTATAAATTTTTGGTTCTTCTTTGAATTGAAATACTATATGAAAGTATTACTAAAAAACAGATTAAAGGTAGTATAAATGAGAAATTTACTTCTGGTATATATCCGAATATATGCATATCATTAAGACCTTTACCTCCTAAGTCCATAATTTTACCTTGAACTAGAGGCATAAATGAGCCTCCAACAATAGCCATAACTAATCCAGAAGCGCCAATAGTGGCATCATCGTTAGTTAAACCATCAAGAGCCTGACCATAGATAGTAGGGAACATGATTGACATAAAAACAGAGGTAGCTATTAGGCAAATTAATCCAAATACTCCACCAACAAATATTACACATGATATAGTGATTATACCACCTAAAGCGAATATTCCGAGTAATTTAGCAGAGTCAAAAAATTTCATTAAGTAAGTTCCTACGAATCTCATACCTAAAAAACATCCCATAGCTATAATATTATAATTCTGAGCAGTAGATTTTTCGATACCTAAATTCTCGCAATAAAAAATTATATAAGTCCAACACATAATCTGTGCTCCGACATAGAATATTTGTGAAAGAACTCCTTGTAAGTATGTTTTGTTATGAAATAATCTTTTAAAACTATCAATAGCCTTGTTCTCATTTTTATGCTTATGAAAATTAGGCATTTTAGTAAAAAGAATTAAGAAAAAGACAGCTAAAACTATAAAACCTATTATTACATATGGATTTCTTATAATAGCTAGGTCACTTGTTCTAATAGCTGCTTTTTGTGCATCAGGTAGAGAGTGGTATATCAAATTTCCAGATATATCTACGTCATCGGATGCTAATTTAGCTAAAACGAATTTTGAAGCTACGAACATACCTATTAACGATCCCATTGGATTAAATGCTTGTGCGAAGTTTAGACGACGAGTAGCAGTAGCAGGGTCTCCCATAGCTAAAATATATGGGTTTGCAGTAGTTTCTAAGAAAGCTAAACCAAATGTTAATATACAATATGATATTAAAAATAAGCTATATACTTCCATCGATGCAGCAGGATAAAATAGAAAAGCACCAATGGCGTATAGTCCAAGGCCTATTAATATTCCTGATTTATAACCTTTTTTTCTGATAAATAAAGCAGCGGGAATGGCCATTAAAGTATAACCTCCGTAAAAAGAGAATTGAACTAAAGAAGCTTTGAAATTTGATAATTCAAGTATCGATTTAAAAGCAGCAACCATTGGATTCGTAATGTCATTTGCAAAGCCCCATAAAGCGAAAAGTGAGGTAATTATTATAAAAGGCAATAAGTACTTCTTTGATACAGTACTTGGTTCTTGTTGAATAGTTTTTTTCATATGTTAATATTTGATTTAATTATTTGCTGTTTTATGTTAAATAGTTTTCATTTAGCATGATTCTCTTAAACAGATTTTTAATGGTATCTTTATTGTCTTTTTAGGAGTGTTTTTATTTTCTATATTTTTAAGAAGTAAGTTAAAGGCTTGAATGGCAATTTCTTTATCAGCTTGTTCAATAGTAGATAAAGTAGGTGTAAATAGGTTTACTGCAGGGTCATTGCCGTAACATATAAATCCCATTTCCTCAGGTGATTTAATTCCCATTTCGTTTATTACAGATAAAATTCCAATACTTATGTTAAAAGAATCACAAATTATAGCATCAGGACGGTCATTCTTGAGTAAATTTTTAGCTATCCTTCTGCCTTCTTCCATAGAGAAGTCATTTTCAATAATTACTATCTTTTCATAAGATGAATTGTTAGATTTAACTGCTCTTTTATATCCTCTTTGACGATTTCTAAAAACATTTATATGAGAAGGTCCAGAAATATGTGCTATTCTTTTATATTTTCGTTTATATAATTGTTGAGCAACTTCATATGTGCAGTTTTCGCCATCTTCAATAACTTTCGATACATTCATCTCTTCAAGTATTCTATCAAAAAATACTAATGAGACATTATATTCTAAAAGTTTTTTAAAATTAGATGAATCTGTAGTTTCACTAGAAATTGATGCAATAACACCTGTAAATTGGTTTTGTATTATAGTGTCAATAATTTCTTTTTCTTCATCTTCTTTTTCATTAGATTGAAATATAACTAACATATAACCAGCTTTCTTGGCCATGTCGGTTATATAACTGATAATATTTGAAAAAAAAGTATGATGTACATTAGGAACTAAAAGAGCTATGACATTATGTTTCCCATTTCTTAAATTAACAGCATTTTGATTAACCTTATATCCATGGCTAGTGGCGTAGTCATTTATTAACTTTTTAGTCTCTGAATTCACACGACTATCATCATGTAATGCTCTTGATACTGTAGAATGATGAATATTAAGGGCTAAAGCTATGTCTTTAATAGTAATACGTTTTTTCATAATCTTTTAGTTCTATGTTAAACAAATAATAAGTATATTTATTTGCACACGTTTGCAAATGTACATTCTATTTTTTTATATTTCAAGAAAAATATTAAAAATCGTAAATTTTTTTATAGATTTGTATAAACTAAAATCAAAAATATCATGTATAATATAGCTAGTTGTTTGCAACTTTTAAGAAATATTAGAAGTGTGTCTTTTGCTTCAGTAGATAAAGAAGGAAATCCTCATAATCGCATGATAGATGTAATGTTAGTTGAAAATGAAAAATTATATTTTTTAACAGCTAGAGGAAAGAGTTTTTATAATCAAATTACGAACAATCCTAAGGTCGCTATTGTTGGTTTAAGTCAAGATTATCAAACGGTACGCTTAAAAGGTATCGCCACTAAACTAAATGACCAAAAAAAGTGGATAGATAAAATGTTTCGTGCGAATAAATCAATGAATGAAATTTATCCTGGTGAGAGTAGGTATATTTTAGATGCCTTTGTGGTAGAAAATGGAGAAGTCGAAATTTTTGATTTAAGTGTTTCTCCAATTTTTCGTCAATCTTTTCAATTAGGCAGCGAAAAGGTATCATCAAAAGGTTTTTTTATTACTGAGGAATGTATTCAATGTGGTGTATGTGCTAAAAAATGCCCACAACAGACGATTATAAAAGGAATACCATATAGGATTAATCAAGAACACTGTTTACATTGCGGTCTGTGTTATGAGGTTTGTCCTGTAAAAGCTATTAGGAAGACTATTTAATTAATCTTTTAGGTTTTATTATTTTAATAAAAGAACCTTTAATTAAAGTTATATAAAAATTTTCTTTATATATTAAATCATATTTCCATCTTCCAGCGAAAAATCTTTTAATTTTAAAATTAATTTTAGCTAAAAAAGTAAGTTGAGATGGATTATATTGATCGAAGCTTGGATGTAAAATTTCATATAATATTTTATCTGTATAATGATCTAAATCATTCTCTGAGATAGAATCATTGATGAAATTTTTACTATATGAGGAATTCATATTAAAGTGCTTAGTTAAAATATTATTAATGATAAGAAGAAAATTATATTTACCAGCCTCTTTTAAAATATTTATTACTTTATTATAATTTATATTTTTATATTCATGTTTTAAAAACATTCCCCAATCACATATATGTCTAAGAGATATTTCTGCAGCTCCGAAATGAGAAGCACAGTGATTCGTTAAGAATACAGCATTAAAATCAGCAGATGGTAATTTTATTACAATATTTCCTAGTTTAATTGACTCTGAAGGTAATTTAGCTAATTCTTCAAGGTGTTTCTCTAGATTTTTCGCTGATTTGTGGACTTTAGTATTAATTAGATTAACATGGTTTTCAAAAAGAACATTTTTATAGACGAAAACATCTTCATTAACTGAATCTGTGTTTATTTTAATATCTAATTCCTTTTTAATTAAATTATTAGTTTCTTTAGTCTTATGAAAAGGATAAAAGTCTATATCGCTAAATCTACGATGTTTAGCGACTGGGTAGTATGATGCTAAGCCAAAGCCTTTAATTAGAATAAAGTCAATGTTATTTTTTATAAATAATGATAATACTTCCTCTGATATTTTTTCTTTATAAGAGAATGCCTTTTCGAAAGATTCTGTGCTTAATATCCATTTTACTGCTGACATTTTGGTAGGATGTAGGTCTTCTGATAATTTTTGAATGGCATCCCATAAAATAGCTGTAACAGAATGGGGAGATGATAATTTTAACATATTATCCCAGTCCTCTGAGGTGATGTTTGAAAATAGCTCTACTTCGTTTGTTGTCTTAAAATTAAAGAGTTCTGAAGACAATAAAGATATAATTCTTTTATCTGTAAGGGAAAAGTTAAAATTTTTTTTCATAAAAATTAATTACAATATTAAACTAAAATAAGTCACATTATATAATAATGAAAGATATTTTATAACAAAGATAACAATTTTTAAAAAACTCTTTTAATATAGTATTATAAAATACTTTTTTGTTTTATTATTAAATTGAAATATGTCAATTTTTTCGTATCTTGCGCGCTCTAAACACTATATTTTAAACCTAAATAAATATTATGCCGTTCAATAATTCTTCCAAAAAAAATGCCCAGACTTATCCTTATTTTGATAAATTACCTAAAAAACAGGGATTATATAATCCTCTAGAAGAGCATGATGCATGTGGTGTCGGCTTCGTGGCGAATATCGATGGTGATAAAAATCATGATATAATTCTAAATGGTATCCAAGTATTAGAAAATATGAAGCATCGTGGTGCAGAAGGTGCTGATAGCAAAAGTGGTGATGGTGCAGGTATTATGACTCAAATACCTCATGAGTTTATTTTGTTGCATGGTATTCCTGTCCCTGAAAGAGGGAAATATGGTACAGGCTTAGTATTTCTTCCTAAAGATGAGCTAGTTAGAAATAAATGTGTTGAAATTATTCGCAGGAATATAGAAGAAGTGGGTTTGAAATTAATGTATATCAGAGATGTTCCTACCGATAATTCTGAGATAGGAGAATATGCTAAGGAAGTAGAACCTATTTGTATTCAGATATTTGTAACTGGAGATGTAGGAGATTCACTCGAATTAAAATTATATTTGGTAAGAAAACAGATTGAAAATGAAGTAATAGAAACTTTTGATGATCCTAAAGCATGTTATATAGTTAGTCTTTCTTCTAAAAGAATAATTTATAAGGGAATGCTATCATCTATTCAGCTAAAAGATTATTTTACCGATTTATCTGATCCGTATTATACTTCAGCTATAGCATTAGTACATTCTCGCTTTTCAACTAATACTTTCCCTACTTGGAGTATGGCTCAGCCTTTTAGAATGCTAGGGCATAATGGAGAGATTAATACTATTACAGGAAATAGAATTTGGATGAAAGCTGCTTGTACTTTAATAGCTAAAAAACAGTTCCCGGATTATGACTTTAAGAAAATTCTACCTATTATTCAGCCAGAGATGAGTGATAGTGCTTCATTAGATAATATATTGGAATTTTTCGTTATGGCTGGTATGTCTCTTCCTAGAGCTTTAGCTATGTTAATTCCTGAAAGTTTCAATGAAAAAAATCCTATTTCAGCTGATCTTAAAGGTTTTTATGATTATCATAGTATTTTTATGAATCCTTGGGATGGACCAGCTGCTATAATGTTTTCTGACGGGCGTTATATAGGAGGTATGTTAGATAGAAACGGA
>JBAYDV010000106.1:0-6063 GCA_041668045.1 Bacteroidales bacterium
AACAAAAAAGAGAAACAAGTTAAGCTTAGAGAACCTGACATCTTAATTGTGATTACAGGTGGAACAATGGCTTATACCAGACAAGATGGTGTTAAGATTATCCCAATCGGATGCTTGCGTGATTAAATCATACATATAAATTAGTCTTGTTCAATCAATGATGGTCGCTTTTTTAACTTTCGACCAAGTTATAGTAGCATTACGTTTATCATCATCTCTTTTTACTTTAAAATTACTTGGTTTATTAGGTCTCTTACCTCCTCCAATTCCAAATATACGAAAATCACTTATAGCTAAATTATCGCTACTTATCGTATGATGACGATATTTTACATAACGTGCTTTCACAGGCTACTCTAATTCAAAATATGCATGAGGTTCAACTACTATCTCTATTTATTATGGTCTTCCATGATTTAGCATCAGATGACACTTCGACAGAATAACGCTGATGCAAATTAGGAACCCTACCATATAATTTAGTTTCATGGTAATCTGCAAAATTTATTTGTAAAGCATTAATAGTCATATCCTTTCCCAGATTGATACACACCCATTGTTTATCATTGTTATGAGCTGCTACCCAGAATGAAGAAATATTTTCGTCCACTAATTGATTTCCACCATGTCCAGTCACAGAAGAGGAAGTTTTAACTGGCTTTCTATAAGAAAGAAGCATCCAACCTGTAAAACCGCCTTTGTCATATTGTTTTCTAGGCAATGAAGGAACATAATGAGGATAATCTCCGTAAGAAGTATCTGAATGTAATAAACCATCTTTATCAAAAAAGGATGGGAACATGCACAACCTTCTCTCAAATTTATAATTACTAATTTTAACTGTAGCATTATCTTTATTATATCCTAACGATACTCTATAAGGTAATGTTTCATCTAAAGCGTTACCTTATAAACTTATATTCTGATTAGTAGTAAATCCTAATCTATATATCTGGTCTTGCCAATCAATATTCTCATCACCAAGTAGAGCTAATTTAGCAGGTACATCAGAGAAGTTATCATTCATATAATCACGGAACTCGTCGCCATCCATTACGTCATATCCTTGTGTGTTCTGTTTAATAGAGTAGCTAGAGCTATAATTTACATGCATACCTCTACCTTTCCCCATTTTATGTCATCTAAAGAACAATAAATATATTGGAATGCTCGCTCTATATCACCTTCCTCATATAGTAATGGGGCTAAGTCTTGAAGTGATATATAACTCTTAGAAGCATTTTTAATATCATCGATTGAAGAATATATAAGACTTTGCTTATAATTTTCGGAATCTCCTAATGCTTTATAAATTTTAGCATAACTAGTGTTTAGGTATGGCTGGTCTTTTATGTTAAATTTATTTTCATGGCAATAATTATCTAAAATATTTTTAGCCTCATTTGCTTTCCCATCTCTGAGTAGAAGAAGAATATAATTACTAATATAGCTATAGGAATTAGGGTTATATAAAGAAAGTAGAGTATCTCTATATTCATAAAGTCTTTTGTTATATAGCTGTTTCTCTTCAATTGTTACTGCATTTCTTTTTAGGTAGTAATAGCATGAGTTATACAAGTAGTAATAATATGGGTTATTCTTAACGAAAGAATTCCTTTGTATATTATTTAAAATATTAAAAGCTTCGAAATATAAACCTGACCTTATATGAGCATCGGCTAGATTCATTTTAGCTAATGCTTGTTCTTTAAAGTTTAGATCATTAGATATTTCTACTCTCTTTTGAGCTACGACGACAGCAGAGTCAACCCTAAAAGATTTATATAATTGGAATATATTGCCATATATATCGAAAACCTCGTTACTATTTTTAGCTTCTCCTAATTTATCATAATATCTTTTAATTTTATTCCTATGTTGGCGCATATACATTTCTTTATTAGATATAACATTATCTAATACTTTTCTTATAAACCTACAATTAGATATAAAAAAAGCATGTTAAATAATTTAACATGCTTTTTTATATTTAATATAATTAAGCCACATTAAATGACTTAATATTATATTTTTAGTTGTTAGAACGTGATCTGTTATTTCCACCACGACGTCTGTCATTACGACGGCCACCACGACGGTTGTTATTACGACCACCTCTTTGGTTATTCTCTATACCTGCATTTGGAGAAAGGTCACGTTTACCGTAAACTTCACCTTTACAAATATAAACTTTAATACCTACTACACCAACTTTAGTATTAGCTTCAGCTAAAGCATAGTCAATATCTGCACGAAAAGTATGAAGAGGAGTTCTTCCTTCTTTATATAATTCGCTTCTAGCCATCTCAGCACCACCTAAACGACCACTGATCATTACTTTGATACCTTCAGCTCCCATACGCATAGTAGAAGCGATAGCCATTTTGATAGCTCTTCTATATGATACACGACCTTCGATTTGTCTAGCGATATTATTTGCTACTATATTAGCATCAAGTTCAGGTTTTCTAACTTCGAAAATGTTGATTTGAACTTCTTTGTTAGAAATTTTCTTCAACTCTTCTTTAAGTTTGTCTACCTCAGAACCACCTTTTCCGATGATAACACCAGGGCGAGATGTGTGAATAGTAATAGTTATTAATTTAAGAGTTCTTTCTATGACGATTTTTGAAATATTAGCCTTAGAAATACGTGCATATAAATATTTACGTATTTTATCGTCTTCTAAAATTTTATCCGCATAGTTAGTTCCACCGTACCAGTTAGAATCCCAGCCTCGGATAATTCCTAATCTATTGCTGATTGGATTGATTTTTTGTCCCATATTATTCCTCCTCAGTAACGGTTTGTTTTTTTACTCCTAATACCATAGTAACGTGATTAGAACGTTTACGAATACGAGCTGCACGACCTTGAGGTGCAGTACGAATACGTTTTAATGAACGTCCTTGACTAACCATAATAGTTTCAACTATTACATTGCCATTATCAAGTTCTTTGTGATTAGCTTCATTTTTAGCTTCCCAGTTTGCTATTGCAGAACGAAGAAGTTTATCTAAACGATTTGAAGCTTCTCTATTTGAATATTTTAAAATATCCAAAGCGCGATTAACTTCTACACCACGGATTTGATCTGCTACGAGACGCATCTTCCTTGGTGAGGTAGGTACATTATTCAGCTTAGCTATTGCTGTCTGTTTCTTTATTTCTTTAAGCCTATCGGCCATTTGTCTTTTTCGAGATCCCATTATTGTAATTCTTTACATTAAATGATTAACGATTACCCGAGTGACCTTTAAAGGTACGAGTAGGAGCAAATTCGCCTAACTTGTGACCTACCATATTTTCGGTTACATAAACAGGAATAAACTTATTTCCGTTATGAACAGCGATCGTATGACCTACAAAGTCTGGGGAAATCATACTGGCACGTGACCAGGTTTTGATTACTTCTTTTTTCATTGACCCTTCATTCATAGAAAGAACTCTTTTTTCGAGAGCTTCTTGAATATAAGGACCTTTTCTTAGTGAACGACTCATAATTTTTTATTGTTTATTCCGTTATTTTTTCCTTCTTTCAATAATAAATTTATTAGACGTACTATTAGGGTTACGAGTTTTATAACCTTTACTTGGAAGACCTTTCCTTGAACGAGGAAGTCCACCAGACGCACGTCCTTCACCACCACCCATAGGGTGATCGACTGGATTCATTACTACTCCACGAACACGAGGTCTGCGGCCTTGCCAACGAGAACGTCCGGCTTTACCACCAACTTCAAGGTTGTGATCAGGATTAGAAACAGTACCAACAGTTGCGCGGCAAGAAGTTAAGACCATTCTTGTTTCACCTGAAGGTAAACGAAGAATAGCGTGATTTCCTTCACGAGCTGTTAGTTGAGCATATGTTCCTGCACTACGTGCCATAGCAGCACCTTGTCCAGGATGAAGCTCGATATTATGAACCATTGTACCTAATGGAATTTCTGCAAGAGTAAGAGTATTACCTATCTCAGGAGCGACACCGCTTCCTGAAGCTATCTTTTGACCTACTTTAAGGCCATTAGGAGCTATGATATAACGTTTCTCACCATCTGCATATATAACCATAGCGATTCTAGCGCTACGATTTGGATCGTACTCAATGGTTTTTACGGTAGCTGTATATTCATCTTTGTCACGCAAGAAATCGATTACTCGATACATTCTTTTGTGACCACCACCAATATAGCGCATTGTCATTTTACCCTGATTGTTACGACCACCACTCTTCCTGATAGGCTCTAATAGAGATTTTTCAGGAGAAGTGCAAGTGATTGTATCAAAAGCGCTAATCATTTTATTTCTTGTACCAGGGGTAACTGGCTTAAATTTACGTAATGCCATCTTGATTAAATATTGCTGTAGAAATCAATTGTGTCATCTCCGGCTAAAGTCACATAAGCTTTCTTATAATGATTTGCACGGCCACTCAATAATCCCGCTTTTGTAAAACGACTCTTTTTCTTTCCGTGGTAATTAGCAGTATTAATACTTGATACTGTAACACCATACATTTCCTCTACCGCTTTCTTAATGTCTATTTTATTAGCATCGCGGTTTACTATGAAGCCATAACGACTAAGTTTCTCACCTAGGTTCGTTAGCTTTTCTGTTACTAAAGGTTTGATTAATATTCCCATGTTTAATAACTTTTATTTACGTCTTTCTGCGATAATGTCTTGTACACCATCTACTAGAACAACATTATATGCATTCATTATAGCATATGTGTTGATCTCATCAACAGAAACTACATTAACATTATCAAGATTTCTAGACGAAATGTAAATATTATCTTGATTCTCAGGAAGAACGATTAAAGTTCTCCTTCCATTAGCCTTAATGTTATTAAGGATTTGAATTAGACCTTTGGTTTTAGGAGCATCCATAGAGAATGGCTCTACCATAGTAATCGCGTTATCTTTAGCTTTATAAGATAAAGCAGAATAACGGGCTAGCTGTTTAAGCTTCTTATTCAATTTAAACCTATAATCACGAGGCTGAGGCCCGAAAGCCCTTCCGCCACCAACAAATATTGGGGCTTTTATACTACCGTGACGAGCACCGCCAGAACCTTTCTGTCTAACGATTTTTTTCGTACTATGAGCGATTTCCCATCTTTCTTTAGTCTTGTGAGTACCTTGGCGTTTATTTGCAAGGTGCTGTTTTACATCAAGATAAATAGCATGGTCATTTGGTTCTATGCCAAAAATTTCTGAGTCTAAAGTAACTTTTTTACCTGACTCTGTTCCATCGATTTTGTAAACTGATAATTCCATAACTTTAATTCTCCAAAATTACATAAGAACCTTTGGCTCCAGGTATTGAACCTTTGACAAGTATTAAATTATTCTCAGGGATAACCTTAAGCACTCTCAAGTTAAAAACTTTAACTCGGTCGCAACCCATATGTCCGCCCATTCTCATACCAGGGAAAACTCTAGAAGGCCATGATGAAGCACCTAATGATCCAGGAGCACGTAATCTGTTATCCTGTCCATGTGTAGCTCCTCCAACTCCAGCGAAACCATGGCGTTTTACAACACCTTGGAAGCCTTTACCTTTAGAAATACCCGTAACGTCAACCCACTCGATAGCATCTTTTACATATAAGCTATCGACGGTAATAGTGTCACCAAGTTTTACATCATCACCGAATGATTTAAATTCGACAAGTTTGCGTTTTGGTGTGGTTCCTGCCTTCTTGAAGTGCCCTTGCATAGGCTTACTGGTGTGTTTTTCTTTTTTCTCGTCATAGGCAATCTGTACAGCGGCATAACCATCTTTTTCTACTGTACGAATTTGCGTAACAACACAGGGACCAGCTTCAATAACGGTGCATGGGATGTTTTTCCCATCGGCACCGAAAACGGATGTCATTCCGATTTTCTTTCCAATTAATCCAGGCATTGGTCTTTAATTAAATTAATGTTTATAAATACATTATGCATACTTAAGCATTCATTAATGCACTAATCCGCATTTTGCGGGCTGCAAATATACAACTAATATTCTAAATAACAAACACTTCCACTCTTTTTTTTAAAGAAACACATTGAC
>JBAYDV010000107.1:0-6046 GCA_041668045.1 Bacteroidales bacterium
AATTCGAAGCTAGATCCAAGAATTTGGCTGGCTTCTTTTAATTTATTTCTATTGCCGGTGGCGAAAATTATTTTCATAATAATTGGAATCGATTATTATACAAAGTTAATAAAGATTACTTTATAAAAAGTATTATCTTTACATAAAAAATCTAGAACATTAGAATAAATACCATAATGGAAAATAAAACAAAACTATTGGCTCCTATTATTAATCAATTCACTATCAAAGCACCTGTTTTGGAAGTAAAGCCTTTGGGAAATGGATTAATAAATGATACTTATCTAGTGAAACTTGAAGGGTTTAAAGAGCCTAGTTATGTTTTACAAAGAATTAATCATGAGGTGTTTAAAGATGTAGAACTCTTACAGCATAATATAGAAGTCGTTACAAATCACATACGTCGAAAACTTATTGACCAGGGCGAGAAGGATATAAATCGTAAGGTGCTTCATTTTCTGGAGGCTAAAGGAGGAAAGACCTATTATTTTGATGGTAAATCATATTGGCGTTTGATGGATTATATTTCAGATACAGTTACTTATAATAATGTAACTCCTGAATATGCGGAGTACACAGGTGCCGCATTTGGTAGTTTTCAAGCTATGCTTATCGATGTGAAAGAAACTTTAGGAGAAACGATTCCTAATTTTCATACTATGTCTTTTCGTCTGAAACAACTTCAGGAAGCAGTTGAGACCGATGTTAAAGGAAGAATGAAAGAAGTAAAACCGCTTGTGGATGATTTGATGTCACGCTCTGAATGGATGTGCCAGGCCGAAACATATCTTAAAGAGGGTACTTTGAAGAAACGGATTTGTCATTGTGATACTAAACTAAATAATATACTTTTTGATAAAAACGGTCAGGTCTTGTGTATTATTGACCTGGATACATTGATGCCTGGTTTTATTGGCTCAGATGTAGGAGATTTTTTACGTACTGCTGCCAGTACAAGTAATGAGAATGATAAGGAATATGAAAATGTTTCTTTTAAGATGGATATATATAAACCTTTTGTCCGTGGATATTTATCTAAAGCTAGCTTTCTTACTGACCTGGAAATATCATTGATACCCTTTTCAGCATGTCTTTTCCCTTATATGCAGGCTGTACGCTTTCTAACAGATTATATCAATGGTGATACTTATTATAAAATTCAATATCCAGAACAAAACATGGTTCGTACCAGGAACCAAATAAAATTATGGAAGAGTGTAGAAGAACATCTTCCAGCTATGAAAGCTTTTATAGACGAAATTAGAAAATAATTATTTACCATGGCCGTTACAAATAAAAAAATAGAAGTGCCTTTTATCAAACTTGATGGCGCGAAGTCGATAAAAGAGGCTCAGTATGTGCTCGATAAATACAGTGCTATTATCTCTATCGACCAAGTTAATTGGAAAGAAAAGTATCCATATAAGCCAGAGGTCAGAGCGCAAATAGCACACTCTAATCATTATATCTGGATATTGGCCAATATTAAGGAAAATCATATTAAAGCGTATGCGCTTAAAGATTATGAGAATGTATGGGAGGATTCTTGTTTCGAGTTTTTCGTACAGTTTCCTAATCATAAAAAGTATATAAACTTTGAAACCAATTGTATAGGAATTTCTACTGCAGGTCTCCGCACAGGACGTGATGATTCCACTCCTATAAGTAAAGAAGATTTAAAGAAATTTGTACGTATCAGTAGTCTTGAACAAAAGTTGACTGATATTTATGATTCTAATAAACTGCAAGAGTGGAAACTACTCTTGGGGATACCTAAGAATGTATTAATGAAATATTTTAATACTAATAAAGAGCCTTTTCCTTCTGAAATACGAGCAAATTTTTACAAATGTGGGGATTTGACTAATATACCTCATTTCTTAAGTTGGAATCCTGTTAACACTCCAGAATGTAACTTCCATCTTCCGGAATTTTTTGGAGATTTAATTTTAGAAGATTCGGAACATTAAATTATATATGTTTAGACATATTTATGAATTAATTCTTGTAAATTTGCATTTATGTCAAAAATAAGTTGGAAACCAGGAACTATGATATATCCATTGCCTGCTGTATTAGTAAGCTGTGGAGAAAACATTGAAGAATATAATGTATTAACTATAGCGTGGACAGGTACGATAAATACTAATCCTCCTATGTGTTCGATTTCTATTCGTCCATCACGTCATTCATATGAAATAATAAAAAGGACAGGGGAGTTTGTTATTAATTTGACGAATGAGAAGTTAGCACGTGCTACTGATTGGTGTGGCGTTCGTTCTGGCGCGAAGGAGAATAAATGGGAGAAAATGGAAATTACTCCTGCTCCAGCGAAAATAGTCAAGGCTCCGGTTATCGCTGAATCTCCAGTGAATATCGAGTGTAGGGTGAAAGATATAATCAAGCTTGGTTCGCATGATATGTTTATATCAGAAGTGGTTAATGTAATGGTTGATGAAGATTATATTAATTCTGAAACAGGAGCTCTAGAGTTAAGTCGTGCTGGACTTATTTGTTACGTTCATGGGCAATATTGTAAAATAGGTTCAGGAATTGGCAAATTCGGATGGAGTGTCAAGAAGAAAAAGAGTAAAAAGAATAAATCTAAAAAAACTAGGAAAATATAGTTTGATAGTTGTGTTCTATTTAACTTGGAATAGTTTTTGATATATGTTATATTCATTACGATTGTAAAAAATAAATATTTCTATTTTATGAAAAGATTGGGATTTGCTGCAGTTATAGCATGTTTGTTAATGACATTTACATTGCCTGCTAATGCACAGAAAGATAAATTTAATACTGGTAAAAATTTAGAGATTCAATATAATATATTAAGAGCATTAAATGCTCAGTATGTTGATACGATTTCTGTGGATACTTTGGTGCTGAAAGGAATGAATGCTATGTTGGCTTCACTCGATCCATATACGATGTTTTTTTCAGAAGATCATGGTGATGATCTTGATATGATGACTACTAATACTTATGGAGGTGTAGGTGCACAAATTAAAAAATTAGAAACAGGTGAAATAGAAATAACTCAACCTTATGCTGGATCACCAGCAGAGAAATTTAATCTTATTCCAGGAGATAGAATTTTAACAATAGATG
Organism: Bacteroidales bacterium; assembly: GCA_041668045.1. GTDB lineage: Bacteria > Bacteroidota > Bacteroidia > Bacteroidales > UBA932 > JBAYDV01. The sequence goes on from JBAYDV010000107.1 coordinate 3,115, forward strand.
GTAAATCTACTAAAGATATGACTGTGTCTGAAGCGAGTAAACTAATGCGTGGTAAGGCAGGTACTCTTCTTAAAATGGATGTAAAAAAATTAAGAAGTGGAGAGCTGGAACATGTTAAACTTATTCGCGAAAGAGTGCATGTTTCTGATGTTATGTATAGTGGAATTATTCGTGATTCTATAGGTTATATAAGATATACTACTTTTACACAAGGTGGTGCTGATGAATTTAGAGAGGCATTATCAGGCTTACAGGCTAAAAATGATTTAAAGGGCTTAGTGATTGATTTGAGAGGTAATGGGGGTGGACTTATGTCTGAGGCGATAGATTTGCTTTCTACTTTCCTTCCATCTGGTACGGTGGTAGTATCTTCTAAGGGTAAGGATTCAAGTATGAATAAATCATATAAAACTACAAAAGATCCTATTGCCCCGACATTGCCTTTACTGGTTTTAGTGGATAATGGTACTGCTTCTTCTTCAGAAATAGTAACAGGTGCTCTACAAGATTTGGATAGAGCTACTGTAGCTGGTCTTGCGACTTTTGGAAAAGGATTGATTCAGTCTATTCGTCCTGTTGGTTATAATACGTCTATAAAATTAACTACAGGTAGGTATTATACTCCAAGTGGTCGTTGTGTGCAGGCTATTGATTATTCACATAGAAATGCTGATGGAAGTGTTGGCCATATACCTGATTCTCTTCGCCATGAATTTCATACAGCATCTGGAAGAGTGGTTAAGGATGGTGGAGGTATTACTCCTGATTTTATAGTAAAACCTGATTATTATACTCGTCCTTTGGCTTCTTTAGTTTATAATGATATACCAAATGAGTATGCTATTAAGTATTTCTCTGAGCATGATTCTATACCTGCAGTTGCTGATTTTTCTTTAAGTGATGAAGAGTATGAAGATTTCGTGAATTTCGCTAAAGATAAAAAGTTCGATCAGAGTTCTGAGGCGTATATAGGTTTGAAGGAGATTATTAAAGTAGCTAAAAAAGAGGGTACTTATAAAAATAATGCAGCTATGATGGATTCTCTTTTAACCAAGTTAGCTTGTGATAAAGAGGTTTTTCTTAGAAACGAGAAGAAGGCTATAGTAGAGATATTGGAACGTAGTATATGTAATAAATATTATTTCGTTCAGGGTGGTGCTGAAAAATCATTAAAATATGACGAGCAGCTTCATAGAGCTCTTGATAAGTGGAATCCTTCGACTCCAGTTTCTGAATTAAAATAATTCTGCTAGCATGCAACGTGCTGAACCTCCAGATACTGATTCTATAGTTTCAAGATTTGGGGATAGTATGCGATGCGTTTTTGAGAGTGATCTTAATTGTTCTGATGAGAATGAGCGGCGTGCTGTGGCAGACATTATGAGAAATTTTCTTCCATTAGTGTTTTTAAGTTCAAGAATATTACCAGCGAAATGGTCCATTTGCTCATATGTTAGTTCTATAATCTTTTTATTCGTGCCTTTAAGGGAATTAAGGATTTCTTCTTTTCCTTTGACTATGGAGTCTGGACATAAAAAACAGAAATCAGTGCATATAGCCATGGTGACATTTGTGTGATATATGTCTTCTCCGTTTATGTCTTTGGCCTCGAAAAGTATATATGTATATCCCATCTGCTCACAAAAGTCTTTTAGTACTTCTTCTGATGTGCGAGGTGATTTACAAGCGTAGGCTATTTTATTAATTCTGTCTAGAACCATAGAACCAGTTCCTTCTAGAAATTTTCCTTCATTTTCCCAGTGTGTCAGGTCTAATGTTTTCTTGACAGAGAAGTTATTTTTTATGATTTTTTGGAATTCTTCTTTCCTTTCATCTCTTCTGTTTTGTGCGAACATTGGATATAAAACGAATGTTCCATCTTGATGTGTGGAAAACCAATTGTTTGGAAATATAGAGTCTGGTGTATAAGGATAAACAGTGTCTTCTGCTAGACAAACATTAATTTTATTGGCCTTTAAGAGCGATGTAAAGGATAAAAACTCTCTAAATGCCATATTTTGACAATCATACTGATTATTCATATTTATAAATGAATTGTTTTTCGCTGTCTGAGGATTATAACCAAAACGAACTGGTTTTACCATGAAAACTTTTGAGGTACACTGCATAATGTCAAATTATAATATTGATTGAAAGGCAAATATAGCACAATATTTGTAATTTAATATTTCATGTATCGATTTTATAAATAATTAAATTAATGAAAATGAAAAAATTAAATTCCATTTTTACGATCCTACTTATTTCGATTTTTATATTTTCTACTTCAGGAGTAGTAAATGCACAGAATCATTTTAAAGGAACATATGCTGAAGCCTTAGCTAAGGCTAAAAAAGAAAATAAAAAAGTATTAATTGATTTTTATGCTACTTGGTGTCCTCCTTGTAAAAAAATGTCTGCTGAAGTTTTTCCTAATGAGAAGGTTGTTAAAGAACTAGATGCTAAATATGTATTTATGAGTTTAGATGTAGAGAAGGGTGAGGGTGCTACTATGGCTAAAAAATATGGTATTAGATCTATTCCTACTTTCTATATAATGGATAAGGATGGTAAGACCATTAAAAATTTCGTTGGATATAGAAATCCTGATAAATTCGTGGAACTTATTAAATAGTTTCTAACGATATTTCGATTCGTCGTCAAGCATACCAAGGTATGACTTGTAACGTTCATATGATATTTCGCCGTTTTCTACAGCTTGTTTTACTGCACATCCGGGTTCATGGGTGTGAGTACAAGGTTGGAAGCGGCATTTATTCATTATATGAAACATTTCAGGAAAATAAGTGGAGATTTCTTCTTTTTCAACATCTATAAGACCAAAACCTCTTATGCCAGGTGTGTCGATTATAAAACCACCTGTTTCGAGTTTGTACATTTCATAGAATGTAGTCGTGTGTTTACCTTGTAT
>JBAYDV010000108.1:0-5796 GCA_041668045.1 Bacteroidales bacterium
CCTGTATATTCAGATTCAGGAACTATACCATTCTTTTTAAAACCTCTTGTAACAGCATTTCCTTCTGATCCTTCATCGAAAAGAGATTCTCCTCTGGTTCTTACGAATTCCATAGCTTTAGCTATGTATTCATTATAAACTGTAAACATCTCAGAAAGTTTTACTTTTTTCCCAGTTAGTCTATAAATCTCTGATTCATAAAAAGATGTTGTAGAAAAACACCAACAAGTACCAGCATTTCCCTGAGAAATTGATGGATTAGCCCATGATTTAGTGTAATAACTAATCTTATTAGGCAATTTCATTCCAGATTGATCCATAAAGAAAATTTTCTCTTTCTCGGATTTTTTTAATTTATTATCTATTTTTCTTACATCTTTAAGAATAGAATTTTGATAATAACCAGGTTTAAATTCTTTAAATTTACCTTCATCCTTTTTTTGTTGCGAGAACATAGGACAAGTAATCATTAAACCTAAAATAGTGCTAGTAATAATCTTATTCATGATTTTAATTGATTATAATATTTATAATTTGTTTTATTTTCAAATTAGAAAGCAAATTTAGGAAATATATTTAATAATAGTTAATTTTGAGCCCTAATCAATAAATACTTTTAAATTACAATAAGTTGAAACATCATACATTTAAAGATTATATACAGGCTATAAGACCTTGGTCTTTCCCAGCCTCTTCTATGACTGCTGTAGTGACAGTCTCTTTAATCTATTTTCTATCAAAGACCCCTAGATATGCAGATGCATTTAATAATATACATTGGTGGTTTGGAGTACTAGCCATATTAGTTGCTATTATTTTTCAAACTATAGGAAATCTAATAAGTGATTATTATGACTATAAAAAGGGAGTTGATCATGAAGAGACACATGGCACTACTCGTTCTTTAGTCGAAGGAGTATTTAAACCTAAATCATTTTTAAGAGCTGGCTATATATTAACTGCTTTAATGATTATTCTCGGGATATACATAGCTTCAATAGTCGGATATGAATTGCTTTTTATTGGTCTTGCTGGAATTATAGCTGTCATTTTTTATTTTTGGTTTAAATATCACGCTCTTGGAGATACTTTGATATTTATTATATTTGGCCCTTTGATTGCCCTTGGAACAGCATTTTGCATGACAGAACAAATTATATGGGAAGCCGTATATCTATCTATTCCTATTGGCTTGTTAGTAGTTAACATTCTACATGCTAATAATACAAATGATATAAAAAATGATAAAGCAGCCAATATATCTACTGTAGCCATGAAACTTGGCTTTAATAAATCCAAAAATTTATATATAATAAATATAGTTTTAGCTAATCTTATCGTTTTACTTTTAGCTATTTTAAGAATTATACCATACATCTCTTTTATATTTATATTAGCAATTTTAGTATTGGCTAATAAGAATATTAAAGCATTTAAAAATGCAGATTTAAATAGTGACGAACCTCTTTTAGGCCTTGATGGAGCTTCTGCGAAATTCGTTATGCTATTCGGTTTACTATTAACTATTTCTTTAATAATCGCTAGTTTTTTATAAAATATTATGAAACGAAATAACAATAAATATATTTACACTATTTTATTAGCAGCCATATTATGGTTTCTAATGTTTTCGAAATGGACAGCTCCATTATTTAATTTCTGGATAGCCATGTCGATATCTGCTACTATATTATGGTGCATAAGTTTTCTTTTAAATAAGAACTTCTCGAAAGCTTTAAAAATTAAGGGCTCTGATATATTAATAGGTATAGGTTCTGCAGCTCTCCTTTGGCTAATATTTTTAGCTGGAGATTATATTTCTAATCTACTATTCTCCTTCGAAAAAGCACAGGTTTCATCTATATATAGTATGAAAGATGGCCATAATGCTTTATTAATCAGCGTATTATTGCTCTTGATTATAGGTCCGGCGGAAGAAGTATTTTGGAGAGGCACTGTTCAAAAACATTTCATGAAAAATATGGGCGAATGGTCTGGCTTGGCTTTTACATCTATAATATATGCAGCAGTACACATATGGTCATTTAATTTCATGTTAATTATGGCAGCTCTAGTATGTGGATTATTTTGGGGATTACTATATAAATATACGCGTAGGCTCCCAGCTATAATAATCTCACATGCCCTTTGGGATGTTGCGGTATTTATTTGGTTTCCAATAATTTAATTTTTAATAAAAACATGGCAGATAATTATCTTGAGAAAAAGTTCGAAGAATATAAATTAAAGAAAAATCAATCCTCACAGAAGAAAAGATCAAATACATTATCTCTAAATGATTTAATGTTAAAAGACAGATCACATAGGATATATAATATGGACTATCTGGTCTCAAGAGAAGAATTGAGAGAAATAGTTTCTGTAAATAGTAAAATAGGCAATACTTTAAATAGACAGTTGTTACGTTTTAAACTTATAACTGGAGAAGATGCTTTATCGCTAGGAAAAAGGACCAATCTTAAATTTCCACCAAATGCATTTATCGTTATTTGCTCACCCGAACCTATAAATAAATGGACATACCTCGATGCAGGCATATCTTGTGAGGCGATGACTTTGAAAGCCACAGAAATGGGGCTTAATGGCATAGTAGTAGGCTCATTTAACGAAGAAGATATGAAAGAATTCCTTCATATAGAACTTAGTACTGTAATTATGGTAGGTATTGGAAAAGGAATACAAAAAATTCATTTAACTCCAGTCCACGCTGATGAGCCACATAAGTATTATGAAAAAGAAGATCGCCATATAGTACCAAAAATAATGGTTGACGACCTTATCTTTTAATATTTAATTCAGATATTACATCCTTAACTAAATTATTTATTTCCAAAGCATGATCTGGTTTAGGAGAATATCCCACAACTACTAGCACTAAATTCATAGAAGGCACTATAATTATATATTGCCCATCATGCCCAATACATGAAATAGCATCACGTGGCACATCTGGAAAAAAGCCAGAAGCATTGGTCCAGAAAAACGCGCCATAACGACCTTTGCTATCTGGTACAGGCGTAGAAGTATATTCTACCCATCCCTCTGGCAATATTCTTGTTCCATTATATATCCCGTCGTGTAAATAAAGCATTCCGAATTTAGTGAAATCTCTCGCACTAGCATAAAGATAAGATGATCCAACGAAGTTACCACTCTCATCAAGCTCGAAGACTGCATCATCGATAGCTATTGCCCCTAAAACTTTATTATACATATAATCATAATATAAAGAATCACTTGCGAATTTTCTTCTTAGAAGGTAGCTCACTATATTAGTAGTACCAGAAGAATAATACCAATGAGTCCCAGGCATATATTTCAAAGGTTTTTCATAGGCATACTTAGCCATATCACTCTCACGATGAAGCATCAAATTCACATCACTCCTACTTCCGTAATCCTCATTCCATTTTAAACCACTCGTCATATGCATAAGATTATTTATCGTAATCTCACGACGAGCGTCATTCTGCCACTCTTTCAGTCCAGTAGGCGCTGAAATATCCACTAAACTATCTCGAGTCATACAGCCGACCATAGCATTGATAAAACTCTTAGCCATAGACCAACTCAAAAATCTTGTTTTAGCATCAAACCCATTCCTATAATGTTCTGCCACCACTGTGTCATTATGAACTGCCAAAAAGGCAAAAGGACTACCATTATATTCTTTTTTATCTATCAGGGCAATAGCGATAGAGTCTAATCCTTTCGTAGTAGCTTTAGGAGGCGCAGCGAGAATCGAATCACTGCCCTCTTTATCTATTGTTGGCAGCTTTTGCTGCCTTAGCTGCTCCGAATCAAGATTCTGCAGCAATGTCACACCACATCCGTCCCGATAAACTGCCTCAGAATATTGCCCTAGAAATTTACTAGTAATGGTTTTATTCTTATAATCTACTTTTTCTTTAACAAATCGTATTAATGAAAAGTTAAGATCTAAGGCTCTGACACTATCTGCATTTCTCCCCTGTACGAATACTGCAGAAGCTAAATTTTTAGCAGCATAACCTGTCGCTACTATTCTGATACTCATTAAAGTATATATTCCATAAACAAGAGACAGAAATATTATTAATATAATTATTTTGAATATTTTTTTCATAACTTTGATATATTACCGATTAAAACTATTAATCCCATCATAAACACAAATATATGTCATTTTTATTAAAATTATGACTTAAAAGACATATATTGGCATAATAGTTGATACATCAACTATCGTCATTGGTTGATACGTCAACTAATAATAATTAAGAATTATTTTATGGAAACTACCGAATTAAAAATAGAAGACCTCTCGATAATAGCCAATGGTTATGTCTCGTCATTAATTAATAAATTATTGAACAGAGCATTTAAGAAACATAATTTAAATATTACGACAGAGCAGTGGACAGTACTTACATCTCTAAATAATAATGATTTTCAGACACAACAGGGTCTTAGTGAAGATACCTTCAAGCAGAAAGGAAGTATTACAAGACTAATTGACACCCTAGTTAAAAATCAATTAGTAGAGAGAACATCTTCTCCTAATGATAGAAGGTCAAACTTGATTCATATTACTGATTTAGGTAAAAAAATCGACAATAAAGCCAAAGAAGTCGTTACTGACATCTATAATAAATCTATAAAAGGTGTCACATATACAGAGATTTTAAAAGTAAAATCAATAATGACTATAATAATAAATAATTTAATTAACGAAGATAATTTATAACGAGAACAAAATTAAATATATATATGAAAAGAATTTTATTAATAACGATTACTAGCCTGTTCAGTGTTTTTACTGTATTTGGACAAGAAATCCTTAGTTTGGAAGATTTTCGACAAGCCGCCATTAGCGCTAACAAGGAAATCCAAATCTCAAAAGAACGAGTTAAGATAGCTGGAGACCTAAAAAAGGCAGCTTTCACTCAATTTTTACCACGTATTTCAGCCAATGCCAGTTATCAATGGAATCAAAAAAACATCTCATTACTTGCAGAAGATGCATTTTTACCTGTTGGTTCGATAGCTGCAGATGGTAGCTTAACATTTACACAAGATCAATTGAATAATAGTTGGACTACTGTAAATGGTACAGCTGTTCCTCTTGATTCTGATGGGAACCCATTCGACCCATCAACTAATCCAGAGAAACTTCAGATAAAGAACTATGCATATCTACCAAAAGAGTCTATGGAATACGATATTAACAACGTAATGATTGGAACCATTAGTCTCGTACAGCCTATTTTTATGGGAATGAAAGTCAAAGAGCTATATAATATTTCTAAAGCAAACGAAAATATAGCTAAATCTACAGATGAAAATAAATTACAACAATTAATCATTAAAGTAGATGAAGCATATTGGAGAGTAGTTTCTATATATAATAAAAAAGAATTAGCCAATAAATACTGTGAACTCCTTGAAAAGTTAATGTATAATGTTAACGAGATGTATAAAGCAGGAGTTGCTACCAAAGTCGATGTATTAAATGTACGTGTAGAATATAATGAAGCTACTATGCAGAAGATTAATGCAGAAAATGGTTATAGTCTATGTAAAATGGCTCTATTCCAATTATGTGGAATGGATTTGAATAGTAACATAGAACCAGCCGATAAGGATATAAATAATATATTAATAAAAGAAGATAAAGTAATAGATATAGATCAAGCTATTAATTCACGTTCTGAGATAAAAATATTGAATCAAACTAAGAAAATAGCTGATTATAATGTAGGTATCGATAAATCCAGATTCATGCCTAACATCTTC
>JBAYDV010000109.1:0-5788 GCA_041668045.1 Bacteroidales bacterium
CCTCTCGAAATTAACGCTACTTTTTCTTTTTTTATTAGATACTTAAATTGTACTTATCATACTTTTCGTCGTATTGTTCTTCATTATGTCAATCAACTAATTCCCTTATACTCAATAACTTTTGCCCCTCAATCTCGCTTTCGTTATACCCTCTATTTCCGTATTGGGAGTGCAAATATAGACGCTTTTATTATACTATCCAAATATATTTGCATTTTATTTTTAATCATTTTTCTCCCATCTTTATAATGGGTTGATTTAGTAGCTTTTACGCCTGAAAACTTTTTTTGATTATTTTCATAGAATCATACTAGAAGCTATTCTATCGCTTCTCGAGCGGAATATAGTCTTTAGATTCTAGAGCATTAATATAAGCTGGACGGATGATGCGATGTTGCTTGAAATTTAATTCCTCATTACGATGTGCACACCAGCCGACGATTCTAGACATGGCGAAAAGTGGAGTGTATATTTCTAAAGGAAGTCCTATCATCTCATAAACGAAACCAGAATAAAAATCGACATTACTACAGAATGTCTTATCTGTATGTTTAACTTTTTTAATCACTTCTATACAACGCTCCTCTAATAATTCAAGAAAAAGGAATTCCTTTTCTCTTCCTTTCTCCACAGCCAGATCAAGAGCTAGTTTCTTAAGAAGCACTGCTCGTGGATCAGAGATAGTATAAATAGCATGACCTATACCATACAAGATTCCTTTACGATTATATGCCTTCTTCAAAAGTATTTTCTCAAGATATGAATCTATCTCGTTAACATCTTCCCAATTTTTAATATTGTCTTTCAGATGATGGAACATATCAGAGACATGAATATTCGCTCCTCCATGAAGAGCCCCTTTTAATGAACCTATACCAGCTGCTATAGCCGAATAAGTATCCGTCTGAGTAGAAGAAACGACACGAACAGTAAATGTAGAATTATTACCACCACCATGCTCAGCATGAACCATAAGTAATAAATCGAGGGTCCTCGCATCAAGTTCTGTATATTGATCCTTTAACATATAAAGGAAATTCTCAGCTAAAGATATATTCTCACGTGGGTGACGTATATGAAGTGATTTTTCTAAAGTAGTATGTCTAAGCATATTATATGCATAGGCTATAATAGATGGAAATTTAGAAATCAGGTCAACACTCTGACGCATCAGATTATCGGCAGTGATATTATCAGGAGCATTATCGAAACGATACATCTCGAGCACACTTCTAGCTAAAATATTCATAATATCCTTCCCCTCTAATTCGATAATATTCATGGTAGTCTTAGCATTCAGTGGCATATGCTCACAAATAAGACTTCTAAAACTCTGAAGACAGTCCTTATTAGGAAGTTCTCCTGAAAGCAAAAGATAAGCGACCTCTTCGAAACCATAACGTCTTTCTTTCAAGACATTCCCCACCAGGTCAGATAAATTATAACCTCTATAATAAAGACATCCAGGAATCGGTTTTAATGACCCATCCTCAAGACGATCATATCCAACTACATTACCGATTCTAGTAATCCCTACCCTTACACCTGTGCGATCCGTATTTCTTAGTCCTCGTTTAATACCATACTTATCAAACAGAGAATCCTCAATTTTCGCATGAGCCTTCATATCTTCGGCCAGCTTGTAAATAACGTATTCTTGTTTCATAATATTTAATTTGTTAGTTTGTTTAATCTAAAATTTTTCTATTCTCTCGACTATCTCAGCAGAGAATTCTTTCGTCCCTAATGCGAGACCGCCATCCATAAATCTAGACAAATCGTATGTCGCATGTCCATTAATAAAACTATCTTCCAAAGCTGACGTAACTAAAGAAGCAGCCTCCTTCCATCCCATATACTCAAGCATCATAGTAGCTGAAAGTATTATAGAACAAGGATTTACCACATTTTTCCCGGCAATATTTGGAGCAGTGCCATGCGTAGATTCGAAAATCGCGATACCATTATCATAATTAATATTGGCACCCGGGGCAATACCTATTCCTCCGACCATAGCAGCCAGCTGGTCTGAGATATAATCCCCATTCAAATTTAGTGTAGCTACCACTGAATATTCCTCTGGAATCAATAATGTATTCTGCAGAAAAGCATCTGCGATACAATCTTTTATTTTTAATTTACCTTGGGCAATGGCATCTCCGAATTCGCGCTCTGCTAACTCATAGCCCCATTTCTTGAATCCACCCTCGGTAAACTTCATTATATTACCTTTATGGACTATAGTAACACTTGGCAGTTTATGATCTAGTGCATACCGACAAGCAGCTCTTATTAATCTCTCAGTACCCTCTTTAGATACAGGTTTAACACCAAATGCCGAAGTCTCAGGGAAACGCACTTTAGTAACATGCATCTCATCTTTAAGGAAAGCATAAAACTTCTTCGCCTCAGCGCTACCAGCTTCCCACTCTATTCCTGCATAGATATCTTCAGTATTTTCACGGAAAATATGCATATCGACTTTCTGTGGCTCTTTTACAGGAGAGACCACACCTTTAAACCATCTTACAGGTCTTAGGCAGACATATAAATCTAATCCTTGACGTAAGGCTACATTTAGTGAGCGGATTCCTCCACCAATAGGAGTAGTAAGAGGACCTTTTATACCAACAAGATATTCTTTAAAGGCATTTATAGTGTCCTTCGGTAGCCACTCTCCAGTAGCGTCATAGGCTTTTTGTCCAGCCAGGACTTCTTTCCATTCGATTTTTTTTTCGCCATTATAAGCTTTCGATACAGCTGCATTAATAATACTCTGCATAGCTGGGGTGATCTCGTGTCCCACTCCATCTCCTTCGATATAGGGTATCGTAGGATGATTTGGCACGAGCAGTTCGCCCATGTCATTTTTTGAAATTTTATTCATAATATAAGATGTGCTAGGTCAACTAGCAGTTTTGTGCATTAAGTGCCGAACCAGCGCGGAACCAATTAATTTGTTGTTTATTATATGTGTGACGTACCTCGAACGTCTCGATAGTGTTATCACTATGTTTTAATCGTACTGTGAGATCTTTAGCTGGCTCAAAATGATCCATTCCTATTATGGATATACTATCATCTTCTCTCACTTTATCATAATCTGATTTATCTATGAAAGTTATGGCTAACATTCCTTGTTTCTTAAGGTTTGTTTCATGGATTCTGGCAAAACTTTTAGCGAGTATAGCTTTGACTCCGAGGAATCTTGGCTCCATCGCTGCATGTTCCCTGCTAGAACCCTCTCCATAATTTTCCTCTGCTACTACTATGCTCGACTGATTAGCATTTTTATAAGCTTTGGCCACATTGGAAACCGTATCATAAGAACCATCAAGTGCGTTTTTCACTTTATTGGTCTCTCCTCCGAAAGCATTGACTGCTCCCATGAGTAGATTGTTTGATATATTTTCCAGATGTCCTCTATATTTCAGCCATGGACCAGCCATAGAGATATGATCCGTAGTACATTTGCCTGAAGTTTTAATTAACAAGTGCATGTCTAATAAATCTTTTCCATCCCATGGAGCAAAAGGTGTCAGTAGCTGTAGTCTATCAGATGATGGATCTACTTTAATAGGATTTTGTTTCGCTGATGGAGCGATATATCCTTGGGCTCCATATTCAAAGCCTTTTTTTGGAAGTTCGTCACCAACTGGTTCTTTAAGTTTTACTTTCTCTCCTTTGGCATTTACTAATGTGTCTGTCAGTGGATTAAAGCATAAGTCTCCTGCTATGGTTAAAGCCATAACTATCTCGGGTGATGCTACGAATGAATTCGTATTAGGGTTTCCATCGGCACGTTTAGCGAAGTTACGGTTAAAAGAGGTTACGATGGTATTTCGCTTAAGGGGGTTAGATGTATGACGTTTCCATTGCCCTATACATGGGCCGCACGCATTGGTCATAATGATAGCTCCTGCTTCTTTAAAGGTAGAAATCATGCCATCGCGAGCTGCTGTAGCTCTTATCTTCTCTGAACCTGGGTTAACGACTAGTGGGGCAGCGATAGCTATGCCTTGTTCTACTGCCTGACGTGCTACCGAGGCTGCTCTGCTGAGGTCTTGATAGCTGGAGTTGGTGCATGAGCCTATAAGACCGACTTCCATTTTACGTGGGAAGCCTGCTTGTTTTACGTGCTCTGCCATTTGCGAAATAGGTGTCGCGGCATCTGGCGTAAATGGACCATTCACATAAGGCTCGAGGGTAGATAGATCTATGTCTATGACTTGGTCGTAGTATTTTAGCGGGTCTTCTAGTACTTCTGGGTCTGCAGATAAATCATGAGATACGATATCAGCCATGTCGGCTATTTCTGAACGGTCAGTGGCGCGTAGATAGTCTGAGCTGTGTTTATCGTATGGGAATATCGATGTAGTAGCTCCTACTTCGGCTCCCATATTACATATAGTCGCTTTTCCTGTGGCTGAAATAGTCGATGCTCCTGGTCCGAAATATTCTAGTATAGAGTTTGTTCCTCCTTTTACTGTAAGTATTCCTAGTATTTTTAGTATTACATCTTTTGGAGATGTCCATCCATTTAATGAGCCAACTAGTCTTATTCCTATGATTTTTGGCATTTTAATCTCCCATTCTGAGCCAGTCATGACATCGACTGCGTCTGCTCCTCCTACTCCTATGGCTATCATACCTAGTCCTCCTGCATTAGGGGTGTGTGAGTCGGTTCCTACCATCATTCCTCCAGGGAAGGCGTAGTTTTCGAGTATGACTTGATGGATTATTCCTGCTCCTGGCTGCCAAAATCCTATTCCGTATCTGTCAGATGCGTCTTGAAGGAAGTCATAGACTTCTTTATTAGTTTTTTTAGCGTATTTCAAATCACTAGCTGCACCTTGATGGGCTAGAATAAGATGATCACAGTGTACTGTCGATGGGACAGCTACTTTTGGTCTGCCAGCATTCATAAATTGAAGTAAGGCCATTTGTGCTGTAGCATCTTGCATGGCTACTCTATCAGGCCTGAATTCGACGTAGGATTTCCCCCTCTCGTAATTGGCTGACTCCTCTTCTTTATACAAGTGTGTATAAAGTATTTTTTCTGTAAGAGTCATTGGACGATTAATCTTCATACGAGCCTTACCTATTTTTTTCAGGTAAGAATCGTAGAAGTCTCGTATCATTTGAATGTCTAATATCATAATATGTTTAGTAATTTGTTTAGTTAATTTTTGGTGTTTAGTCTTCTCTCTGTTAGTCTTTACACCATTGGTCTAACCATTCGAAGAAAACTCTGTTCCAATATACGGAATTTTGTGGTTTTAATATAAAATGACATTCTTCTGGGAACAATAATAGTTTGGAAGGTACTCCCATCATCTGTGCTGCATTAAATGCTGCCATTCCTTGTCCTTCTGGTACTCTATAATCTTGTTCTCCTACTGTAATCAATATAGGTGTATGCCAGTTTTTGATTAGTTTGTGTGCTGAATTAGCATAGTGACGACGTGCTGTAGGGTTATTGTCCCATGGTGCTCCACCGTTATCGAAGTTAGGGAACCACATCTCTTCTGTAGTCATATACATCTGAGTCTGGTTAAAAATACCTGCGTGTGCTATGAAACAGTCGAACAGGTCTTTATGTATGCCCATCAGGTAATATACTGAGTATCCGCCATAGCTGGCTCCGACTCCTGCTAATTTACCTACATAAGGTTTGCTTTTAATATATCTTCCTGCTGTCAGGTAGTCTTGCATGTTTTTACCTATGTAGTCTCCAGAGATTTGTTCACACCATGGTTGACCAAATGCTGTCGTTCCTCTTCTGTTA
>JBAYDV010000110.1:0-5733 GCA_041668045.1 Bacteroidales bacterium
TGTCAGAAATGACTGTTGGACTTAATCTAGCACTTAATGGTTCATATATTGGAACTGTTAATTATGCAAGTAGTTTTACTTCTAATAAAGATTTAGTAGCAGGAAAAATTTATAAAATAAATTTCACAAGTACTAATTGGACAACATTAGTTGCAAATATAGCAAATAGTACGCAGTTAGCTGCACTTGATGATGATACAGAATTATCAACTACTTCATATAATTATGTAGAAGGAATCGTTACTACAATAAATGTAGCTGGAGATGGTAGTACAAGATTGGCTATGTCTGATAATACTGGAGTTGCCGGTTCAGGAATCATTTTAGATGCTAATCAAGGAATAGCAGATGTAGAGGTAGGAGATATGATTAAAGTAAATTTATCAGATACAGAAATTAGTGGAAATATACTTTCTCCTATTAGTGGAAATATAAGCGATGATAATATAACAGTATTAAGTAGTGGAAATGTGGTTGCTGCTGCTCCTACTATTACTGTTGATCAAATACCATCTTATGCTGGTATGGCTGTACAAATAGACGATATTTTATATGCGGGAACAGCCAATTCTTTAAGTGGGACTTCTTTATTCAAGGTTGTTGGTAGTGCAGCTGTAAATGATTTTGAAACATATTATTATAGTGCTTTACCAGATAAAAGTTATATAGAAGCGAGAACAGTTCTTGCTGCAGCTGCGACTATTTATGGAGTAGCGGTTATGAGATCTTCTACTCCTACACTTTATATACAGTCAAGATATGATTTAGTTAACTTCTTGGGTACTGTTATATCTACAGGAACAGGAAATGATTATAATAGTAATATAAATACTATTTTAGAAGGTAATTCTGATACTAATTGTTATGAGGTTAATGTTAAATCTGTAGAGTCATCTGCAGACTACTCAGGTTTAAAACTTGGAACTGCTACTGCTGATGGTGGTTCTTGGACTTCTAGTGCTATTGGGGCTTTAGGACTTGCGAGTAATAGGTTAAAGTTTGATGCTTGTGGTTGGAATGATCAACCTACAACGACCTTGACAATAACTATTAATGGAGGAGGAAAGTTTACCGATACTAATTCGGCTGAAAAAATTATCACATTAGATCCATATTCTACAGCTACTGGTGCTGGAAGTACTTTTATTATTGATTATACAGCTGCTTATCAATTTTCTTTGTCAGTGAGTGATTTGACGGCGACTTCTACTATAACATTCTCGACTTCTACTCGAAGAGCTATAATAACAGCTATTAATTTAGATACTGAATCGTCTATAGCAGTTTAGTTTATTTAAAAATAGTATTTAGTTACGAATTTGTAGACATAGAACTTTAAATGTGAAATAATAAAAGTCCTCAATAAGTAATTATTGAGGACTTTTTAGTTTAAATAATGTTCTATTGATTATTTGATAGTTAATTTAAGAGTTTTTAAGTCTTTTTCGTTTGATGAACTACCATAATATATAGTATATGAACCTGGATAAATTCCTATAGCTTGATCTTCGTCATTAAATGTTTCAAAAGAGGATGCTGTCAGATTAAGAACTGTTGATACTTTTTTACCTGCAGGTATATTTACTCTTTTAAAAGCTTTCAAAGACTTGATAGGACCATATTTATCCTCATTATATTTAATATATACTTGTATGACTTCATCACCATCTATTTGGCTTTTGTTAGTGACAGGTATAGATATACTTAGGCAGCTTTTATTAGCTAAATTTTCTTTCTTGATGCCATTAGGTGCTTGATTATAAGCTTTTTGATAACTTATTAAATCTGATAATTTTAAACTTTTCTTAGAAAGGCTAGCTTTACCATATTTAAAAGAAGAATAACTAAGGCCATATCCGAAACTATATAGAGGTTTTCCTTCGAAATATCTGTAAGTTCTACCAGTCATATTATAATCTGTAAAATCAGGTATTTGATCTACTGATTTATAAAAAGTAACTGGAAGACGACCTGCTGGATTATAATCTCCAAAAAGTACATCTGCTACAGCATTACCACCTTGTTCACCAGGATACCATGCATTAAGAATAGCATTAACATTTTTATCTTCCCAATTAAGGGCGATAGCACTACCAGTACATAAAACGTAAATTACTGGTTTACCTGTGGCTACAAGTTTCTTAACTAACTGAAGTTGAACTATAGGTTCTTGAATATTAGTCCTGTCACCTTTATCGAAACCATCTATTTTAAGACTACTTTCTTCCCCTTCATATGAGGCAGTAATACCACCTACATATATGATTACATCAGAATTTTTGACTGCAGAGACTGTCTCGTCTATTTTTTTAATAACAGATGCATCATTTACATCAGCTACTATGTCACAACCTTCCTTGTAAATAATATTAGTTTCAGGAAGTTTATTCTGAATACCCTCTAAAATAGACACTATTGTTTCAGGAGCTCCATAATAGTTTCCTTTCTGCATCTTTTTATTGTTAGCATTAGGTCCTACTACAGCTATATTTTTTAACTCTTTTGACAAAGGAAGTACTCCATCATTTTTAAGAAGTACCATGCTTTCACGAGACATCTTTAAAGCTTGATTAACATGTTCAGGACCTTCTACTATTGAATACGGAATAGAAGAATATGGAACTATAGAATCAGGGTCAAAGACTCCAAGTTTCATTCTTTCTTTAAATAATTTTTTAAGAGATGGAGTTAATTCCTCAGGAAGGACTGTACCTTTATCTAAACCATCTTTTAAAGCTCCATAACTACTTCCACATTCTATATCTGTACCAGATAATATAGCTTCTCGAGAAGCAGCCACTGCATCATTTTTAAATGTAAGATGACGCTCATGTGATTTAGTTGGTTGCCATAAATCGTTGATAGCTCCACAGTCAGAAGTAACGATGTGTTTATAACCCCAGTCATCACGAAGTATTTTCATTAAAAGTCTCTTGCTAGAACAGCAAGGTGCACCATCTAAACTATTATAGGCACACATAACTTCTTCTACATCGCCTTCTTGAACTAATACTTTAAAGGCGGGTAAATAAGTTTCCCATAAATCTCTCGCAGAAGGTTCAGCATTAAATATATGTCTTAAAGCTTCTGGACCACTATGTACAGCGAAATGTTTAGCACAAGCATGTGTCTTTAAATATTTATCATTATCGCCTTGTAGCCCTTTTACTACAGCTAGCCCCATTTGAGATGTTAAATATGGATCTTCTCCATAAGTTTCTTGACCACGCCCCCAACGAGGGTCTCTGAATATATTAATATTAGGAGTCCAGAAAGTCAGACCATAATAACGATGATAATTCTTTTCTTTCTGAGCTTTATTATATTTAGCTCTAGCTTCATCACTAATCATAACGAAAGTCTTGTAAAGAGCCTCGTTATCGAAAGTGGCAGCCATACCAATAGTTTGAGGAAAACAAGTAGCTTTACCAGAACGTGCTATGCCATGAAGAGCTTCGTTCCACCAATCATAAGGAGGAATGCCAAGGCGGTCAATACCTGGTGTGGAATTCATCATTTGGCTAACCATTTCTTCTGGAGTTAATCTAGAAATGAGATCGTTAACTCTCTGGTCTAGAGTAAGGTTATAATCAAGAAAAGGAAACTCTTGGTTTCCTTTTCTATCTTGACTATAACTCATTATAGTTAGTAATAAACTAACGAAAATAAAGAGTTTTTTCATAATTCTATATGGTTTATTTCATATATAAATTTACCATTGTTTCATATAATTCTTGTTGTCCACTAGTGGTTTTTGGCTCACCATTTTGTCTAGCATATTCAGCTATTTCTTCAAAGGTTAATTGTCCTTCTGCGAACTTTTTACCCATTCCTGATTTGTAAGAAGCATAGCGATTATCAACCATTTTAAGATAATCAGAATTTTCAAGAAGATTAGCAGCAGATTCAAGAGCACGAGCCATAGCATCCATACCAGAGATATGAGCTATGAATAAATCTTTAAGATCTGTTGAATTACGACGCAGCTTAGCATCGAAGTTAGATCCACCACCTTCAAGACCACCATGACGAAGGATGACAAGCATAGCCTGAGTTAATTCGTAAATGTCAATAGGGAATTGGTCAGTATCCCAACCGTTTTGATAATCACCTCTATTAGCATCGATAGAACCAAGCATGTTAGCATCAGCTGCACATTGAAGTTCATGTTCGAAAGTATGACCAGCTAAAGTAGCATGGTTTACTTCGATATTTACTTTGAAATCTTTATCAAGACCATGAGCTTTTAAGAAACCAATAACAGTTTCTGTATCAGCGTCATATTGATGTTTGCAAGGCTCCATAGGTTTTGGTTCAATTAAGAAATTACCTTTAAATCCTTTAGAACGAGCATAATCACGAGCCAAGCCAAGCATAGTAGCCATATGTTCTTTTTCTTCTTTCATATTAGTGTTAAGAAGACTCATATAACCTTCACGACCACCCCAGAATACATAATTCTCACCTTTAAGAGCGATAGTAGCATCGATAGAGTTTTTAATTTGTAGAATAGCACGAGCTGCTACATCAAAATCAGGATTAGTAGAAGCACCATTCATATAACGAGGATTTCCAAATACTTCGGCAGTACCCCATAAGTTTTTGATACCTGTTTCAGACTGTTTCTCTTTTATGTATTGAGTTATTTCTTTAAGTTCAGCCTCATATTCTTCGATGGTATCAGGCTCATCGATCAAGTTAGTATCGTGGAAACAGAAAAATTCTATTCCTACTTTACTCATGAATTCAAATGCTGCATCTGCTTTTTCTTTAGCTCTAGTCATTCTGTCTGATGATAAGTTCCACTCACGATTAAGTGTACCTGTACCAAATTGGTCAGATCCATCAGCTGTAAGACCATGCCACCATGCGAAGGCAAATCTTAACCAATCTTTCATTGGTTTTCCGTAAACTACTTTGTCAGCATCATAATAATGAAATGCCATTGGGTTTTTAGAATCTTTACCCTCAAATTTGATTTTCCCTATTCCAGGAAAATATTCTTTTTTAGCCATATCTATTTAATTTAAAAAAATTTGTAAAAATGATTATTTATTTAATTGTGCTAATAGTTCTCTTTTCCACATATCATAACTTTTAGAGAGAACTTCTTTGATATTTTTATCAGGTTCAATCGTCTCCAAAAGTTTTAAAGAACTAAAAGCTTCTTTTCTATCTTTATAAAAACCAGCCCCAAGTGCTGCCCCACGAGCTGCGCCAAGAGAGCCATCTGTATTGTATAATTCTATTTTTATATCGCAAACTGAAGCTAAAGTGCTTAGAAAAACATCACTCAAGAACATATTAGCCTTGCCAGCTCGTATAACTTTAGGTTTTAAACCCATCTCGTGCATAATATCTATTCCATATCTAAAAGAAAAAGCAATACCTTCTTGCACTGCCCTGATTATATGAGCTTTAGAATGTCTGTTTAAATCCAACCCACTTATGTTCAAGCCTGTGAATTTATTTTCAAGCACCCTTTCTGCACCGTTTCCGAAAGGCAAAATTATTACGCCATCACTACCAGCAGGTATATCAGCAGCTACATTATTCATTTGTTCATAAGACATATCCGGGGCAATATTATGTTTAACCCAAGAATTAGCTATTCCCGTTCCGTTAATGCAGAGTAAGACACCATAATGAGGATCATTTTTACTATGATTTACATGTAAAAATGTATTAACACGAGACTTTTTATCTGGATTTGGAACATCTATAACTCCATAA
>JBAYDV010000111.1:0-5731 GCA_041668045.1 Bacteroidales bacterium
CCAAACTCATCAGGAACTTTAGATACTCTTAGAACAAAATACATTGGGAACACAGCAGCAGGATTATAGCAAAATGTTCCCATCATTTTATAACCCTCGACTTCAGTATCAGAAACTTTTTTTAACATCGCACCAGACTCATTGGTCAATCCTTCTGATAAATTCAAGATAATATGATTTTCTCCCTTTGGGAAAGTATATCGCTCGATAGATGACCTTAAAGTAGCAGATACTTCTGTTTTTATAGAATATTTGGTTAAATAATTAGAATAATATCCTGGATGAGCTATTTCATCTTTATATTCACTACCATAATCATGATAGTCTAATCGCAATTCTCCTGAAGTAGGCATTACCAAAACAGATCCTAAATCAGGGCAACCCACGCCACTTAGATTTACATGAGAAAATCCTGTAAAATATGAATTAGTAGAATCATAAGGAGTACTCCACCAACGTGTATCCTTGTCATATTTATTTTCCTTAGACCCAGCTACATTAAACGGAGAGACAGACATCAAACCATTAGGAAGCACAGCACCAGGATTCGTAGTGCCGAAATTCGTAGTGCCTATGAATGGATTCACATACTTCGTATAATTTTTTATGGCAATGCTATCTTCTATGGCAATGCTATCTTGTCGCGGCGTATGCTTAGAACTCGATATAGCAGCTGCACTAGAGGCCAGGGATACCATCAGAAACCCCACCATTGCCATAAATAAAAATCTTAAAAAAAATTTCATGCTTGGTTTTACTTTTTTAGTTTACAAGCATTAAAGATAATTAAATATTGCAATATATTCTTAGGTACATAAAAAAGCTGCCAATACCTTTATTAAAAGTATTGGCAGCCTCTATAAGAATTATGTAGATTTATTCTACGAAAGCTACTATTTGATTTTTGGTGACCTTCTCACCTTGTTTAGCAGCTACATATACTATTTTTCCTGATTTAGGAGCTGTAATTTCATGTAAGCCAAATACTGTTTGAAGTACACATATTGGTTTTCCTTCTTCTACTTTCTGTCCAACTACTGGTTCTTTAGAATCATCTATGACGTCTATTTGCCATAAAATACTTCCTTTTACATCTACTTGAACAGGCTCTGCTTTAGGATATTTCTTCACTACTTCTTCGATAGGGAATGAAGGCATCTCTACTACTTTACGTTCCACGACGATTGGTGCATTAGCTTTGGCTTTGGCAGCCTCTAGTTCTTTATTAAAACGTTTCTTAGCTGCTCCGCTCTTATAATCTCTATATTGCCTTTCATGCATAGCGAATTCAAATAACTCTTCGTCGTCTTGTCCTCTATCCCAACCTTCTTCTTTCATCATCTTGATAAACTTAGGAAGTTCATCTGGATAAGCATCTTGAGGATTACCTGTATAATATTCAAGTCCTTTTTCTTTTACTATTGCCTTAATCTCAGGAGCTAATTCGCCAGGTAGTTTACCTGCTTTGCCTAAAATCATATTCATAGTATCTTTATCTATAGTCTTCCATCTTGGCTCACCTTTAAGCATGTGCATTACATTCATAAGGGCTGTATTTTTAGTGTATTGACTAAATGGAGTTACCAATGGTGGATAACCTAAACGAGGCCATACATAAGCTACTTCATCAAATAATTTAATGGTTAACTCATTAAGTGACAATTCTTTCTTTCCTTGATTTCTAAGTGAAGCGTTTATAGCGCCACGGAAACTTGCAAGGTCTGCCATCATAGAACCCATCATACCTCCTGGAAGACCGCAGCCTACTAGTAATGATGATGATTTGAAATTACTTGGATTTTGGAAATATCCTAAGAAATCATCCATGAAAGACTGAGTTAAACTTCTTGCTTCCATGTAAGCGTCCATATTAATATCTTTTACTTCGAATCCTGCATCTATCAACATCTCACGAACTGTGATAACATCTGGATGCATCATACCCCATGATAAAGGTTCCATAGCACAGTCTATACAGTCTGCACCTGCTTTAGCTACTTCAAGTATAGAAGCCATTACGAAACCAGGACCTGCGTGACCATGATATTGTATGAATATCTGTGGATGTTTAGTTTTAATGGCTTTGGTTAATTGTCCTAAGAATACTGGTCTGCCAATTCCTGCCATATCTTTTAGACATATTTCATCACATCCATATTCTACTACTTTATCAACTATACCCATATAGTAATCCACTGTATGTATAGGAGAGTGAGTAATACATAACACAGCTTGTGATATCATTCCTCCTTCTTTAGCTAAAATAATAGAGTCTTTTAAATTTCTAACATCATTAAGACCACAGAAAGATCTTGAAATATTAGTTCCTTGTTTAGCTTTTACTTTAAACATTAAAGCTCTGACATCACGAGGAACTGGATTCATTCTTAATGCATTAAGACCTCTTTCTAACATGTGAGTTTTGATTCCTGCTTCATTAAAAGGCTTAGTCCACTCTCTAACAGATTTATTTGGATTTTCACCATACAGAAGATTCACTTGTTCAAAAGCTCCACCGTTTGTTTCTACCCTATCAAAACATCCCATTTTCACTATAACGGGAGCTATTTTTTTTAATTGATCTACTCTAGGTTGATATTTACCAGAAGCCTGCCACATATCACGATATACTAGAGATAATTGTATTTTTCGGCCCATATTTTTATTTTTATTTTATTTATATTCTGTTTTACAATACTAACAAAATATTATTGTAAACTCTATTTTTTACAAATATAAACCATAGTTTTATAAGAAAAAACTATAATTTTGTTAATTATGAAAAAAAAGTACAGAAATTGTGCCATTTTTTTATGAAATTAAAAATCATTTTATATCTTTGCATTCCATTTCTGAAGAATACATCTCTTTTGTGTTTTTTATAAATGAATATGGTGGGTGTAGCTCAGTCGGTTAGAGTGCTAGTTTGTGGCACTAGATGTCGTGGGTTCGAATCCCATCACCCACCCTAAAAAGGTTGATAGATTCTATCAACCTTTTTTTTATTATATTTGTTGAATTTGATTTTTAGAATCAGGCTCTAAACAATTATGATTAATTCAAATAAACTTAACACTCCGCATATTGAGCATCATCCCTTAATGCCATTTTTACCAAAGAATGCTAAAATCTTAATGCTCGGAAGTTTTCCTCCATCTAAAACTAGATGGAGCATAGATTTTTTTTATCCAAACTATCAAAATGATATGTGGAGAATTATGGGTTTATTATTTTTTCATGATAAGAATCATTTCTGCATTATCGAAGAAAAACGTTTTAATTATCAAAAAATATTGGATTTTTGTAAAGCTGAAGGAATCGCGATCTTCGACACTGCTCGTTCTGTAAAGCGCTTAAAAAATAATGCTTCTGATAAATATCTTGAAATCGTAACTCCCACAGATATTAAAGCACTTCTAAAGTCGATTCCGAGATGTAAGAGTATAGTAACAACAGGAGAAAAAGCCTCTTCTATAGTGGCTAAGATTTTCAATACTCAGATTCCAAAAGTAGGTACATTCGTTGAGATTCCTTTTGAAAATTCTATTTTAAAATTCTGGCGTATGCCATCTAGCTCTCGCGCTTACCCATTAGCTCTTGAAAAAAAAGCATCTTTTTATAAATATGTATTTAACATAGTTGATTAATCAACTATTTTTTTAATAAACTTTATAAACAATTAATTACATTTATCATGAAAAAGATTTTTTTTCTTTTAGCATGCGTTGCTGTAGCTTCTAATATGAGCATAGCTTACGCCACAACAAACTCAACTGTTAACCCTTCAGACTCACTTAACATCTCTGAAATAGCAGCAATGTCTGATTCTCTTAGTCTTCTATATCCTGAATTAGAGGGTATGTCCTTAGAAGAATTTATGAGCCTTGAAATCAACTCTTCTAATCCTTCTGAACTTTCTCTGGAATCATCTAGGGACGATCTTCACTACCCAACTGATATTGACGGAAACTCTCCATGGTGTGATGAGGTTATTCCAACTGAACCTTACAGAAATGTATTTCAGAAGGCATATTTAGCAGTTCGTCACTGGTGGCGTACACTATAATGATTTTATCATTATAGATACTAAAGCTCTCTTAATGAGAGCTTTTTTATTATAATATATTATTCTCCTTCCAATAATGGGAAAATAGCTATAACTTTTGCTCCATTTTTATAGCTTTCATCGAAGAAAACATCTCCATCTATGTTCCGACACATTAATCTTGATGCTGTAAGACCTAATCCTATCCCTTGAGTAAATTCATCAGTTTTAGTAAATCCGCTAAATAATATTTCTGAATCCACGTCTCCAATACCTTTTCCATTATCAGTAATAGTAAAAGCTATATACTTTTTATTTTTTTTGTAATAATAATTAGTAGAACAGACTATTTCGCCACTATCAGAAAATTTATATGCATTATTAATCAAAGCAGATAATGTATGTTTTAAAGTATATCTATGAGACTTAAATTTAAAATTCTCTTTAAATGGTTGATAAATCATTTTAATATTTTTCTCTTTATATTTATAAAGATTAATAACATCTTTACATAACGCATCTACATTTATATCTCTAAATGTATCAGGAGAAACTCTATCAAGTGCATAGGAAATATCTAAAATATTATCTATTTCTTCTAATAATTCTCTATTTCCTTTCTTTATGATTGATAAATATTTCTGAACATTCTGTAGCTGAGGATTCTCCATAGCTATTAACTCACTATATCCTAATATATAATTTAATGGAGTACGAATCTCATGAGAAATATTTCGAATGAATGCCGTTTTAATTAGATTTCCCTGAGCTATTTCTTCATTTTTCTTATTAATAATTGTGTTTTTCTTTTTAAGTCTCTTTAAGTAAAAGAATGAAAGAATAAATAATAAACTAAAAAATAATAATAGTATATTTTTTAATACAGTACTTATCCTTTCTTTTTTAATTTTTAAACGTTGATTTTCCGATTTTAACCTCTGAAAATCTAAAAGTCTAGATGAGGAAAGCAGCTGTCCATTTATATCAACTGTATATAATGAATCTGCTATATTTAGAATTGTTTGATAATCTTGAGCGCTCTTATTGACCATTCCCAAATGCACATAAGCATTAGCTCTTCTTTCTAAGAGTTCTCTTCTATTTGGGAAATATACAGTTTCGGGTAATACATCAGAAATAAATTTTACTATTTCAGTATATTGTTCTCTAGATTCATATTCTGATATTTTCAAATCATTGGACAAATTTAACATATCAGTAAATACATTATCGCTACTGTATAATTTGATAGTATCTAAATATTGATGAGCCTTAACATAATCCTTATTCTTTATTGCTAATTTAACTCGTAATTTATAGAAATATAATCTTCTAGGCTGTTTCAAAAGTAGACTTTCTCCTATATTAATATTTTTTAGAGCTTCATCATACTTCTTCATTTGTATCTGTACATTCGCTAAATCACCATAAAGAGTAAATGAATTAACTACATTAACATCATTTTCTATCATAAATTTAAGAGCTTTATCATAATAAGACTCTGCCATCTTATATGATCGCTTAGCTAAGAAAATATTTCCTTGAATTATATATGACTGTATTATTCCCCATTTATAACCATCTTTCTGAGCTTCTCTTTGTAGGGAATGCACCTCTGAAAGTGCGTATGTAGAATATCCACATTTTACATAATAGGAAATCAATTTATTCCAGGCATAATAATAA
>JBAYDV010000112.1:0-5704 GCA_041668045.1 Bacteroidales bacterium
AATGGAATATAAAATTAAAGATGTAAATCTTTGGGAAAGTGGTGTGACTAAGATAGATTGGGTTAAAGGACACATGGATTTACTAAATGCTATCGAAAAACAGTTTATAGAAGATCAACCTTTTAAAGGAATTAAAATCGCATTATCTTCACATATAGAAGCTAAAACAGCTTATTTATGTATGGTCTTAGCCTCTGGTGGGGCTGATATGTATATAGCAGGATCTAATCCTTTAACTACTCAAGATGATGTAGCTGCTGCCTTG
Organism: Bacteroidales bacterium; assembly: GCA_041668045.1. Classification (GTDB taxonomy): domain Bacteria; phylum Bacteroidota; class Bacteroidia; order Bacteroidales; family UBA932; genus JBAYDV01. Next base: position 266 of record JBAYDV010000112.1, read on the forward strand.
GTACATTATGGTTTTAGAGTGTTTTCTAAACATGGAGCATCTGAAGATGAGTATAAAGAAGAACTTTGTTCTGTATTAGAATATGGTCCTAATATTATTTTAGATGATGGTGGAGATTTAGTTAATTTAATACATTCTAAATATCTACATTTGATTAAAAATATATATGGAGGTTGTGAACAGACCACTTCTGGTATTATGAATCTATTTCAAATGGATGAAAAGGGTGAATTGAAATTCCCTATGATGTTAGTCAATAATGCTCAGTGTAAACATCTTTTTGATAATAGGTATGGTACAGGTCAATCTGTATTAACTGCGATTAGTGCTACTACTAATTTAATTATTGCCGGTAAAAATGTAGTGATAGCTGGTTATGGATGGTGTGGAAAAGGTGCAGCTATGCGTGCCAAAGGTCTTGGTGCTAAGGTTATAGTTACAGAGGTTAATCCAGTAAAGGCTTTAGAGGCTACTATGGATGGTTTTTCTGTTATGAAAATGGATGAAGCTGCTTCTATTGGCGATATCTTTATAACTGTTACTGCTTGCATAGAGGTAATAACGAAGAGACATTTTGAAAAGATGAAGGATGGTGCTATATGTTGTAATGCTGGTCATTCAAATATAGAAGTTGATATGCCTGCTATAGAAAAATTGGCTGTAGAGAAGAAGGTGATGAGGAAGAATATTATGGGATATAAAATGCCAAATGGCAGATGGGTATGTGTATTGGCTGAAGGAAGATTAGTTAATTTAGCCTCTGGAGATGGACATCCTGCTGAAATTATGGATATGAGTTATGCTATTGAGGCTTTAAGTGTTAGATATGTGGTTGAACATTATAGAGAATTTACTGAAAAAGTGGTTAGAATACCTAAAGAGATAGATTTTCAAGTGGCGAGTTTAAAACTTAAAACGCTGGGTTATCAAATAGATGAGTTAACGGATAAGCAAAGTTTGTATTTTAATAAAGCTTATTTAGGTGAAGAGTAATTATTTAATAAGAAGAGAAGGAGAATAGATATGAGATATATAGGATTATTATCCGATACACATTGTTTTATTGATGATAAGTTGAGAAAGTTTCTTGATCCTGTTGATGAGATATGGCACGCAGGGGATTTTGGTAATTTAGAGGCTTTGGAAGAGCTTGAAAAATTAGGAAAGCCTGTAAAAGGAGTATATGGTAATTGTGATGGAGCGGATATTAGAGAGAGGGTTCCGTATATTCAGATTATGCAGGTGGAGAAGATGAAGGTGCTAATGATGCATATTGGAGGTTATCCTGGTCGTTATGATTATCGTGCATTACAGCTAATCGAGGCTCATAGACCTAATGTTTTTATATGTGGTCATTCTCATATTTTAAAAGTTATAAATGATAAAAGAAGAGATATGATGACAATAAATCCTGGTGCTGCAGGTATTTATGGTTGGCATAAGGTAAGAACTGCTGTTAGATTTCATATAGAGGGAGATAAATTAGTGGATATGGAGGTAGGTGAGTGGCAGAAGTCAGATAGATAAAGAAAATAGAATGAAACAATTTATATTATGAAAAAGATTTTAATAATAGCTTTAGTATTGTCGTGTACTTTGACTATGGCTGCGCAGAATCCAAATGGTAGAAAAGTTACATCGCTAACTAAGAACTACGAACCTATTGCCCTAAAACCTGTTAAGAAAGCTAATTATGATATGGCTGAAAGGTTTTCTACTAAGAAGATGAATAGGTTGGTAAAGTCTAGTGTGCTGCGTCCTAATTGGTTTCAGTATTCTGATAAGTTTTGGTATTCATGGGAGTCAACTGAGGGTAAGCAATATTATATTGTTGATCCAGCTTCTAAGACTAAGAAGCCTATTTTTGATTTGGATAAATTAGCTGCTGAGATTTCTACTATTACTCATGATGGTTTTGATGCTAAGCATATTCCTATTAAGAATTTGAAGCTTAAGGATGATAAAGTTTTTACTTTTACTATCCAAAGTAATCTGTTAGTGCCTAAGAAGGATACGTCTAAGGTCGATAAGAATGTTGAGGATTCTACTAAGATTGAGAAAAGGCTAGTGCCGGAGATGGAGAAAAAGAATTTTCATTTTGAATATAATATAGTTGATAAGACTCTTGTCGATGTTACCGATAGGGATGCAGAATTAGATAAGAAAGATTTCCCAAGATGGGCTTCTATCTCTCCAGATAGTAGTTTGGTCGTTTATTCTAAGGGTTTTGATTTCTATTATACTGATATGGAGAATCTGAAGAAGTTTATGAAAGATGCGAAGGATTCTACTTTCGTGGAGCATAAACTTACGAAGGATGGAACTCCATTAATAGCCTATGGTGGGGGTAATTATTTTGGGTCCGAGGAAAGGGATAGTTCTAAGAGGTATTATCCTAATATTAGTTGGTCTCCTGATTCACGTCATTTCGCTAGCATTTTATATGATATGACTAAGGTGAAGCATCTTTGGGTTATAAATTCATTGAGTAAGCCACGTCCTACTCTTGAGAAATTTCAATATCAGATGCCTGGTGAGGCAGGTCCAGTAGCTAGTCTTTGGGTTTTCGATATGAAAGATAAGTCTAAGAAAAAAATTAATATAGAGGCTTTTAAAGAACAAGAATTGGAAGTTATGAGCGTACCTGCTAATAATGTTGATAAGTATAAGGATTATTTCGTTAAGTCTTGGATGGGGGATAATTCTTCTTTCTATGTGGTGCGTAATATTCGTGATTATAAAGAGTATGATTTATGTAAAGTAGATTTAGCTGCCGATACTGTAAAAGTTATAATTAAAGAAATATCAAATGTTTCTCTTGAGTATCGCTCGCCTTATTTTAATAAAGATTTAAAGAATATAATCTGGTGGTCTGAACGTACGGGTTGGGCTCAATTATATAAATATAATAATGAAGGAGAATCTGAAGCTATCACTAGTGGGGCTTTCCATGTTCATAATATAGAGGCAGTCAATGAGGAAGAAGGGGTGATATATTTTACAGCTGATAATCGTGAGAAAAATGAGAATCCTTATTATAAGCATTTGTATCGTATAGATTTTGATGGCTCTAATCTTAAATTACTTAATAAGGGTAATTTTGATAATAAGGTTAGTGTTAGTGAGGATGGAAAGTATTTCGTTAATAATGCATCTAGAGTAGATACAGCTCCTGTGGCTTGTTTATATAATAATAAAGGACAGAAGATTATGGAGCTTGAGACTGCTGATTTTTCTCAGTTGTTTAAGGCTGGTTATAAGTATCCAACGCCTTTTACTGTGAAGGCTGCTGATGGTATTACGAATCTTTATGGCGTTATGTATAAGCCTTTTAATTTCGATCCTAGTCGTAAGTATCCTATTATTGAGTATGTGTATCCTGGCCCTCAAGTTGAGGCTACTAATTATTTCTGGACTGGACGTATGAATCGTATTGATAGATTAGCTCAGCTTGGATTTATCGTGGTGACTGTGGGTAATCGAGGAGGACATCCTGATCGTTCAGTGTGGTATCATAAATTCGGTTATAATAATTTGCGTGATTATGGTCTAGAGGATCAGAAATGTGCTGTGCAACAGTTAGCTGCTCAATATCCATGGATAGATGGCAATCGAGTTGGTATTCATGGTCATTCTGGTGGAGGATTTATGTCTACTGCTGCTATCTTGACTTATCCAGATTTTTATAAAGTGGCAGTTTCATGTGCTGGTAATCATGATAATACGATTTATAATCGTTGGTGGGGAGAGGTACAAGGAGGAGTCGAAACTAAAATATCAGCTGATGGTAAGGATACGTCTTTCGTTTATAGTGTAAAAACTAATGAAGAATTAGCTAAGAATTTAAAAGGTCATTTACTTTTAGTTTTTGGTGATATGGATAATAATGTGAGTCCTTCAAATTCTATTCGTGTTATTAATGCTTTGATTAAGAATAATAAACGTTTTGAGATGTTGATGTTACCTGGCCAAAGACATGGTTTTGGTACTATGGATGAGTATTTCTTCTGGAAAATGGCTGATTATTTTTCTAGATATCTGATAGGAGATTATCAAAATTCGGTCGATATAAAACAGTTAAATAATGAATAAATATACGAATATGAGCAAAATAAATAATTATATAAAAAAAGTTTATTATTTTTTACATTTTATATTTTATTATTCTTTAGAATTGATATTTCCTTCTAAAATAAAGAATTATAAAAATATACCTATAATAATTAATAATTTTAATAGACTTGATTATTTGAAAAGGTTAATAGCTTCATTAGAAAAAAAAGGATATACAAATATCTATATTCTTGATAATGTATCTACTTATCCTCCATTGTTAGCATATTATAAAACATGTCCATATAAAATCTTTTATTTAAAGAAGAACTATGGATATTTAGCTTTATGGAAAAGTGAAGTGTTTAAAAAGTTTAAAAAAGACTTTTATGTATATACAGATGTAGATGTAGTGCCTATAGAAGAGCGCCCCGATGATTTCATGAATATTTTTTTAAAAGCATTAAAGAAACATAAATCGGCACGTAAAGTAGGATTCTCTCTAAGAATAGATAATTTACCAGATCATTATAAGTTTAAATCTAAAGTTATAGATTGGGAAAAACAGTTTTATAAAGATAAAGAAGATTCTTTATTATATAGAGCTCAGATTGATACAACTTTTGCTTTATATAGACCTAGAGCTAAGCGAGGAACAAATAAAAATATACCAATGTTTAGAACTGCTTACCCATATAGTGCAGAACATCTACCATGGTATCAGAATAGTAATATAATATCAGAAGAAGAAAAATTTTATATTAATAATTTGAAAGCTCCAACTATGTGGTCTGAAAAAGATAAACAAGTATTGTTGGCCTAAAGAATAGAATTATTATTAGTATAATACTATCTTTTAATGATTTTGGACCAATATGATTTATTCTTTTTGCTATACCATGCGTGGCATCCAAAAGGAAGTTGATTATTATTAGTTTTGTAGCATAATTCTGGGTATTTATCAAATGAAAACTTTAGGGCTTCTTTATAGTTTGGGATTTTAAATGTCAAATTACTACTTGATGTTTCTAGAGAGAAAAATACATCTTCATGAAACATGTGATGATCCTGAGATAAATAAAAGTTAATAATATTTTTTTTAATCTTACAGATGTGTTTACATGATGATATTTTTCTTAGAGAAAGGCCTCCATTTCCTACTTTGTAACGTAGGGCTTGAGAATTTGGTTTATCTTTATATAAACAATATTTAAATTTTAGCCATGAAGTAAATTTAAATAGACGTAGGTAATATTTTGGCTTTAATAACCATGGAGCTCCAATATAGTCATAATCTTTTTCACACCATTCGAGTAATTCATCTTTGAAAAAATAGGTATCTAGTTGGGCTATTAAAATGAATTTATATTTTTTTTCAAATCGTTG